>NZ_NRGT01000076.1:25489-85953 GCF_002332285.1 Glutamicibacter sp. BW77
TGGGACTCGGCCTGCGCTGTATCTGTCGCCATCATTGGCGTGCAAAGTTAGTTTGCGGTTAGTGGGCGTTGGTTGCCCTGTGGCGTTGTGGAACGGCGATCACGCAACTTCGCCATCGCAGTTTCAAAATCGGTGAGCGACTGGAAATTGTGATAGACGCTGGCAAATCTTAGGTACGCAACCTCGTCCAGACGTGACAACGGCTCAAGGATGGCCAGTCCGACCTGATGCGCGGGAATTTCCGCTGCACCTGAAGTACGGACCGTTTCTTCAACTTCTTGGGCAAGGATGGCCAAATCGTGATCAGTTACCGGGCGTCCTTGGCATGCCTTACGCACGCCATTAATGACCTTGTGGCGCGAGAAAGGTTCAACCGCGCCAGACTGCTTCAACACGTTCAACGCAGCAGTTTCAGTGGTGGTAAAACGGCGCGAACATTCGGTGCACTGACGACGACGTCGAATTGATACGCCATCATCGGCGACTCTGCTATCGACCACACGCGAATCAGCGTTGCGACAATAAGGGCAATTCATGACACCTCCAACTTTTTGCGATCGTGGTGCTAACCAACGCCGTCGGCGTATAGAAATTCACACACGTCACCTAACAGTTTAGCGTCTAATGGGCTTGGCGCACCGCGACCGCGTCACCGTGTGCTGGGAGGTCCTCGGCATTGGCAAGATTGATCACGTGAGTGGCCACCTCAGCAAGCGCGCTCTTGTCGTAGTTGATCACCTGGATGGCTTTGAGGAACGTGTTCACGTTCAGCCCCGAGGCGTGCAGTGCGGTACCACTGGTTGGCAGCACATGGTTTGAGCCTGCGCAATAATCTCCTAGGGACACCGGAGCAAATTCTCCGACAAAAATCGCCCCGGCAGCGTTGATCCGTGCGGCCACCTCCGCCGCGTTTATGGTGAGGATTTCCAAGTGCTCAGCCGCGTAAGCATTACACACTTCGACGCCCTGATCGAGATCATCAACCAGGATGATTGCCGACTGTCTTCCGGACAGGGCTTGCTGGACGCGTTCGGTGTGTTTCGTGGCCGCTACCTGCGTGCTAAGTTCGGCGCGCACAGCGGTGGCGAGAGCCGGCGAATCGGTCACCAGCACGGCAGCCGCATTAGCGTCGTGTTCGGCTTGCGAGATCATATCTGCCGCGACGAATGATGCGTTGGCAGTTTCATCGGCCAAAATCGCAATTTCGGTGGGTCCGGCCTCCGCATCGATACCGACGACGCCTTTCACCAGACGCTTCGCTGTGGCCACAAAAACATTGCCCGGACCGGAAATAACATCTACCGGTTCAATATCTCCACGCTGATCGTTCGGGACCTGCACCCCGTAGGCGAAAGCCGCCACGGCCTGGGCCCCGCCCATTGCGTGTACCTCGGTAATTCCTAACAGCTTCGCTGCAGCCAGGATCGTCGGGTGTGGCAGACCGCCAAAATCCGCCTGCGGTGGGCTTGCCAGCGCGAGCGAGGTGACCCCTGCAGCCTGCGCCGGAATGGTGTTCATGATGACCGAGGAAGGGTAAACAGCCAATCCGCCCGGGACATAGAGACCAACGCGTCGCACTGGAACCCAACGCTGCGTCACGGTTCCACCGTGGCCATATTCAACGCTGACGTCCTGCGGCAACTGAGCTTGAGCAAAGGAGCGGGCACGCTTGATGGACTCTTCTAAAGCCAAGCGGACCTGCGGATCAAGCTCGTTCAAGGCTCGATCTAATTCTGCTTGCGGGACCCGAGTATGTTCCAGTTCAACCTTATCGAACCGCTTGGCGAGGTCCTTGAGCGTTTCCATACCATGTTCACGCACGTCGTTGATGATTTGCTGGACAACCTCTGCGGCCGTCTGCGAATTCATTTCAGGTCGAGGCAATTTGGCTTTGAGCTGAGCACGGTTGAGTTTCGCTCCACGCCAATCAATGGTCGCGAGTTCGGAAAAATCGGTATCTGGGTTTAAGGTCACCACCCCAGTTTAACGTGTAAGACCGGATTGGGTTCCCATAAGTTACCCCATCCGGTCATACATTATGCGATTGCTACACGTCCAGGCAGGCCGGGCCGAGCAGTACCTTCAAATCTCCGAACAGAGCAGGGTTCGGATTAACCCTGAAATTCATGCCTAGTCTCATCAAGGAGGTACCACGGCTTCCGCTGAGCTTTACCCGCACCTCGGTGTTTCCGCTATGGGTGCGCAGCACATCTCCGAGTTTCTGGATTAGCGTCTCGGTAGCTTTATGCGTAGGTATACCGATAACTACCGGTCCGGTACCTGAGGTATCGGAGAGTTCGGGGATCATCATCTCTTGGGCGTTAAGTGTGATCGATCCATCGTCGCGGCGTTGTACACGTCCCTTGATCACGACAATCAAGTCATCGGCCAGGATCTCGGCGATTGGCTGGTAGGCCTGACCGAAGAACATCACTTCCATGGAACCGGAAAGGTCCTCAATTTCACTGCGTGCGTAGGGGTTGCCAGATTTTTTGGCAATACGTCGCTGCAGCCCGCTGATCATTCCTGCTATCGAAATGACATGTCCGTCGGCTGGTCCTTCATCGGACAACACGCTCGTCACCGGCATGTCCGCGTACTGGTCAAGGGCGGAGCCCAAACCTTGCAGCGGGTGATCCGAGACGTAGAGACCGAGCATATCTCGTTCGTAGGCAAGCTTTTCCTTCTTCTCCCAGTCGGGAAGATCAGGAATTGCTACCGTCATCGCATCTGAGACATCGGAGGTATCCAGTGCACTAAACAGATCAAACTGGTTCGCCGCTTCATTGCGCTTGAGCTGAATGACCGAGTCGACGGCCTCTTCGTGAATGGCCACCAGAGCCCGGCGCGGGTGCTTCAGCGAGTCGAAGGCGCCGGCCTTGATCAAGGACTCAATGGTGCGCTTGTTGCAGACCACTGCAGGGACCTTGCTCAAAAAGTCGCTGAAATCCCGGTACGCGCCCTTTTCAGTTCGCGCTTCAACCATGCCGGCCACCGCGTTAGCACCGACGTTACGGATAGCACCCATGCCGAAGCGGATGTCTTTACCCACAGGGGTGAAGTTCAGTGCTGATTCATTAACATCTGGCGGAAGTACGGTGATGCCGATGTGCCGGCATTCGTTTAGGTACAGCGCCAGCTTGTCCTTGTCATCGCCGACCGAGGTGAGCAATGCTGCCATGTATTCGGCCGGGTAGTGCGCCTTGAGGTATGCGGTCCAGTAGGACACCACCCCGTAGGCAGCTGAGTGGGCTTTGTTGAACGCGTAGTCGGAGAACGGCAGCAGAATGTCCCACAGGGTTTTCACCGCTGCGTCTGAATATCCGTTGTCGTTCATACCCTGTTTGAAGCCGGCGAACTGCTTATCCAGTTCTGACTTCTTCTTTTTACCCATGGCACGGCGCAGAATATCTGCCTGGCCCAGCGAGTAGCCGGCAAGCTTCTGCGCGATCGCCATAACCTGCTCCTGATACACAATCAGGCCGTAGGTTCCGCCGAGAATGTCGGCTAGTGGTTCTGCGAGCTCCGGGTGGATCGGGGTGACATCCTGCAACCCGGTTTTACGCAACGCATAGTTTGTATGCGAGTTAGCGCCCATGGGACCTGGTCGGTACAAGGCGATCACAGCGGAGATATCTTCGAAGTTATCCGGGCGCATCATCTTCAACAGTGAGCGCATTGGCCCACCATCGAGCTGGAACACACCAAGGGTGTCACCACGAGCTAGCAGGTTATAGGCTTCGGTGTCTTCGAGCGTCAGTACCTCGAGGTCTAGCTCATCCCCCGTGTTGTACGTGATGTTTTCCAACGCGTCGGAAATGATGGTGAGGTTACGCAACCCCAAGAAGTCCATCTTGATCAAACCCAAGCCTTCACAGGTCGGGTAGTCGAACTGGGTAATAACCTGGCCGTCTTGGATACGACGCATGATCGGGATGACGTCGATGATCGGATCCGAGCTCATGATCACGCCGGCGGCGTGTACGCCCCACTGACGCTTGAGCCCTTCAATGCCCTTGGCCGTTTCGAAAACACGTGCAGCTTCTGGGTCGTTGGCCACCAGATTACGGAAATCTCCGGCTTCTGAATAACGCTTTGAATCTGGGTTATCAATATCGTTCAGTGGGATATCTTTAGCCATCACTGCCGGTGGCAGGGCCTTGGTCAAGGTTTCACCCATGCTAAATGGGTAGCCCAGCACACGAGAGGAGTCCTTCAATGCCTGCTTGGTCTTGATGGAACCATAGGTGACGATCATTGAAACACGTTCGTCGCCATACTTTTCGGTCACATACTTGATGACCTCCGAGCGGCGCCTATCATCGAAGTCCACGTCGAAGTCGGGCATGGAAACACGTTCCGGGTTCAAGAAACGTTCAAAGATCAACCCGTGTACCAATGGGTCCAGGTCGGTAATACGCATCGCGTAGGCAACCATTGAACCGGCACCGGAACCACGTCCTGGACCCACGCGGATGCCATTGCTCTTTGACCAGTTAATAAAGTCGGCGACGACTAGGAAGTAGCCGGGGAATCCCATCTTGATGATGACATCAAGCTCGTAGTCGGCCTGCCTGCGTGAGTCTTCGGGGATGCCATTGGGGTACCTGTAGTGCAGTCCCTTGTCTACTTCTTTAATGAGCCAGCTGGTTTCGTCTTCTCCCGGCGGGCAAGGGAACTTAGGCATGTAGTTTGCGTTGGTGTCGAAAGAAAGATCAACACGGTCAGCGATTTCAAGGGTGTTGTCGCATGCCTCGGGGTGTTCTTTGAACAACTCACGCATTTCGCGTGCACTCTTTAGGTAATAGCCAGATCCAGAGAATGCGAAACGGCTGCCGCCCTGGTCATAGGTCGGCTCGTCGAGAGTGGAACCGGAGTTGATTGCCAGTAGCGCCTCATGGGCCTTCGAATCGGCTTCATGGGTGTAGTGAAGATCGTTGGTGGCAACGAGCGGGATGTCTAGTTCGCGGGCCAGGCGCAGAAGATCTTTGGTGATTCTGCGTTCAATCTCTAGACCGTGGTCCATGATCTCGCAGAAATAATTTTCTTTGCCGAACAAGTCTTGAAGTTCGGCTGCCGCAGCCTTGGCCGCGTCATACTGGCCTAGACGTAACTTGGTCTGGACTTCACCTGAGGGGCAACCTGTGGTGGCGATCAGGCCTTCGGAGTGCTCGTTGAGCAGTTCGCGGTCCCAGCGTGGGTATTTGCCAAAGACTGAGTCAAGCGATGCCCGGGAGGATCCCTTGAAGAGGTTATCCATACCCTTGTTGTTGTAAGACAACAAGGTCATATGGTTATACAGGCCACCACCGGAGACGTCGTCACCCTTTTGGGATTCGTCGGTGCGCCACTTCACACGAGTCTTATCGTTTCTCGCCGTGCCAGGAGTTACATAGGCTTCGACGCCGATGATTGGTTTTACTCCGGCATCGGTAGCCCGCTTCCAGAAGTCGAAGGCACCAAAAAGGTATCCATGGTCGGTAATCGCCATGGCTTCCATGCCTTGTCGGTTAGCTTCTTCAAAAAGCTCCGAAAGCCGGGCCGCCCCGTCCAACATGGAGTATTCGGTATGGGTATGCAGATGGACAAATCCGTCACGTGTCGCGCTCACTGAACCAGTCTAACGATTTACGCCACGAATATCGTCCACCTGCCACCGGCTGTGGGAGCTCTCATAGCCGGTGGGCCATAGGACTAGTAGCCACCTTCGCGCAACAGTTCTAGCGCACCGGCGAGGTCATGCGGGTATTCGCTCTCATATTCAACCCATTCTCCGGTGACCGGGTGATTAAATCCCAGCCGTTTGGCATGTAGCCACTGGCGCGTCAACCCCAACGCGGCACCTAGGTTAGGGTCGGCCCCATAGGTCTGGTCGCCAACGCAGGGGTGCCCAAAGGCGGAGAAGTGCACACGAATCTGATGGGTGCGTCCGGTTTCTAGATGCACTTCTACCAGACTTGCTCGGCCGAAGGCTTCGAGCATCTCATAGTGCGTGACGGAGTCGCGTCCACCTTCCAGGACAGCGAACTTCCAGTCATGACCTGGGTGCCGGCCGATCGGTGCATCGATGGTGCCTTCAAGAGGATCAGGTAGCCCTTGAACTACCGCATGATAAACCTTTTTGGGGGTGCGTTCCTTAAACGCGCGCTTCAGACCCGTGTAGGCACGCTCAGATTTGGCTACCACCATGAGTCCGCTCGTTCCCACGTCGAGGCGGTGGACAATGCCCTGACGCTCGGCGGCACCAGAGGTAGAAATATTGTAGCCTTCGGCCATTAGCGCACCTACGACAGTAGGCCCGACCCATCCAGGAGAAGGATGTGCGGCGACTCCGACCGGCTTATCGATGACAACGTAGTCGTCTTCGTCGGCAATGATCTTCAAATCTTCCACGGCAATTACTCTAATTTCTAGTGGGTCGGACTGCGGTGGAATACTTACGCGCAACGCGTCGCCCGCTCTAACCTTCAGCGGCTTCGTCACTACACGTCCATTAACTTCAACCATGGAGTCTTTGAACAGCGTCTTCGCTAAAACTCTAGGGATCTCCAACACCTTGGCAAGATACGAGTCCAGCCGTTGTCCGGCATCCTCGTCAGCCACGAGCAGTTCATGGATCTGAGTTCCCCCAGTAGTGCTCATGCTGTGGGCTCCGTCTTCTCATCGTCAGCGTCAGTCTTGTTGTTTTTGGGCGGATCACCAATGGTTCCATCGAGGTTGCGTCCGCGTATCAGCATCAGGGCCACGACGATCATCGAACAAACAATAAATGAGTCTGCAACGTTGAAAATTGCGAAGTGTTGGACTGAAAACATGTCGACAACGTGGCCGAAGCCAAAGGCCGGTTCGCGGAACAAGCGGTCGGTCAGATTTCCTAGCACTCCCCCGAGCAAAGAACCCAAGACGATCGCCCAGCCGCGTGTGCCCACTTTGCGCAACAGCAGATAAATCACGTATACGGCTACCGCAGCCTGCAGAATGGCGAAAATGATGGTGAAATCTTCGCCGATGGAAAAGGCTGCACCCGGGTTGAGAATGTAGTGGATATCCAAGAAATTCGGAATCACTTCAATTGATTCTCCGAGTTTCATTGTTCTCTCAACGAGAATCTTGACGGCTTGATCAAGAACTAGCGCTACTAAGGCGATGATCAGGCCAAGACCTGTGAAGCGCTTAGCCGCGGCAGCACTCCTAGATGGTGAAGCACTCACACTGTTACCCATTAATTCCCTTTAAACAACAACGGTGGTGCCGGATCAATCCGAGCACCACCGTTAATTGTACTGATATTTAGTTCAAGCCATCAAACCCGATAAGGATTAGTTGGTCTTCCCTGCGTTATCAATGGATCCCTGCGACTCAAGGTCGCGGAGCTGTCCTTCGATGTAAGTCTTCAGACGTGCACGGTAGTCACGCTCGAAGCCGCGAAGCTGCTCAAGCTTACGCTCAAGTACCGACTTCTGCTGCTCCAGTGCAGAGAGAGTCTTACGGCTCTTTTCTTCTGCGGTGGTAACCAGCGAGTTTGCCTCGGTCTTAGCTTCCGAGATGATCTTGTCGCGCTGCTCAACACCGGAGGCGACATATTCATCGTGCAGACGCTGTGCCATGGCAAGCACGTTAGCTGCGGATTCTGCGGACTCGGTGCGAGGGGCAGCAGCAGGAACAGCGTTGGCTCCAGGAGCCGCGTCCTTCTTGTCCTCGACCTTAGCTGCAGCAACCGGAGCTTCGGTCTTCTTGACCTCAGCGGCTGGAGCAGCAACTGGAGTCTCGACCTTCTTAGGCTCTTCGGTCTTGGTTTCGACCTTCTTCTCTTCAGCTGGCTTAGCAGCTGGAGCGGCGGCAACTGGAGCAGGAACTGACTGTTCCTTGGCCGAGACGTTAGTGTCTCCACCCTGCCCTGCCAAGCGGCGGCGCAACTCTTCGTTCTCACCGGTCAGGCGACGTAATTCCACAACGATCTCGTCGAGGAAGTCATCTACCTCGTCTTGGTCGTAGCCTTCTCGGAACTTGGTCGGCTGAAACCGCTTATTGACTACGTCTTCTGGCGTCAAAGCCATTGGGTCACCTCAATACTGGGATCATTTCCGCCCGACAGTTGCTGTCTTGCGAAACACTTACCGTTCATTCAGTGTCGCGACCGGTGAAGTCGGAGCACCATTTCCTAAAGGATATAACGATTCGGACACTAATTACGAAACCGAACTGCCGGTTCAACTCAATTTTACTGTTTTTCGCCCTTCAGGAGCTCTTTAGAACCTCGTATTCTTCTACGAAATGCCTAATCAGTTCCCTAGGTTGTAACCTACGCCACTTACGATCGATTTGACAATCATTACGACGATAAACAGGATCAAAAATGACAAGTCAAGCCGGATTCCACCGATATCCAGAGGTTTGATCTTGCGACGCAGCCACCGGAGTGGAGGGTCAGTTATCGTGACGATTGTTGTCGCAGCGACCAGAGCAATCCCCTTAGGGTGCCAGTGCCGAGCGAAACTTTCAGTTATATCCAACACAATTCGCATTATTAGCAGAATTTGTAGGACAGCTAACAAGAGATAAATTATCCCGAACACCATTTTTACGCGCTCGCTCCTGGCAACTTAGCTCTGGTTAAAGAAGGTCGCCTGGGCTTCGGACTGCTTGCGGTCTTCACCCAGTACTTCAACAGTGGCTGGGGACAGCAAGAAGACCTTGTTAGTTACTCGTTCAATCGAGCCGTGGAGAGCGAAAACCAGGCCAGCCGAAAAATCGACTAAACGCTTGGCATCTGTTTCTCCCATGTCGGTGACATTCATGATCACCGGGATTCCGTCACGGAAGTTCTCACCGATGATTTTGGCATCGTTGTAAGAACGTGGGTGCACGGTAGTAATTTGACGCAATTCGGAATCCTCATCCCGTACTGAAGGGGCACGCTTAATGGGTGTGACCGGAGCACGGTATTCGTTCTCTGGTTCTTTGGCTACTGAATGCGGTGCAACCGATTTAACAACCGGCTGCGGGCGCGGGGCCTCGACTGGACGTTGCGTTGCAACATCATCGACGGCCCGTACCTGGGTCCTCGGTTCTGAGTTGTCCGTTTCGACCTCACTCTGCTCAACGGCATCCGCCAAGCCGAGATAGACCATTGCCTTGCGTAGTCCGTCAGCCACGTTTTTTCTCCTCAGTTGTCCCGTGCATGCAACCCCAGGTGCATGATTCCGCTACTCTGACGCTACCGCACGCCAAACGACTGGCATTGCTCATTCGATTTTTTTGCGCGGTGTGTCGCGCGGGCCTATGTTTTCGGCCAAATCAGCCCCGCCAGTCGGCCCGACCGTGAACTTCTTCGGTAGGAGAAGAATCTCTCATCTTCTAGGGTGCAGACACCGCTTTGCTGCACGCTTACTCCGAGATCTGACAGTTCCTTTTGCGCGGATGCCGGCAAATCGAGAGCCGCCGTTCCCCAGCTAGTATTGCTTCGTATTCCGGGACGAGATTCCTCGGATTCGGCGGCCATTGATTCTGGGACCTCATAGCATCGGTCGCAGATTGCTGGGCCAATAACGGCCTCGATGTGGGTGGCCCCCAATGCTTGAAGTTCACCCACTGTACGAGTCAATATTCCGTCCAGCAGTCCGCGTCGACCCGCGTGAGCTGCGGCGGTGAACGTTTGCTTCTGGGTAGCGTCCTTTGCGACGAACAGCACCGGCAGACAATCGGCAACCATTACTGCCAACGCTTCGCGTCCGGTGGGGTCCACCAGTGCGTCGCAGGTTGGCGCTTCTGGCTCTGTCCACGAGGTGCGCCGCTGTGAGGCTATGTGCACAACCTCGGTGGAATGAATCTGGTTCATGAAGTGCAAAGAAAAACGTCGAACCCCGATCGAGTCTTCCAATCTGGCTCGATGTTCCCCCACTAGGTGGGGATCATCGTTCACATGCAAGGCAAGGTTTCCCTCGGCTTGCGTGGTAAACGCCAGGTGGATACTCGAATCGAGGTTCGACGCGAAATGTAGCACTGCTCAGCTAATCGCTGGTTTACTTCAGGAAGTCAGGAACGTCCAGATCATCGTTCGAACCGTTAAGGTCTGAATCGACGACATCAGGAAGATCCTGGAAGGAGTTGTTCTGCTCTGCAGCAACCGGCTTCGCTTCCGGCGCTGGCGCCGCTTCTGCCGGTGCAGCCTGTGGAACAGGCTGCTCTTGCGCTGGACGGTTCGATGCTGGCTTGGAGACCAACGGTGCCATTGGCTTGCTGGTGACATCTGGCTCGTCAAAGCCTGCTGCAATCACCGTGACACGCGCTTCGTCGCCCAAGGCGTCGTCAATGACGGCACCGAAGATGATGTTTGCCTCTGGGTGTGCGACTTCCTGCACCAGTCGAGCAGCCTCGTTGATCTCGAACAAGCCGAGATCCGAACCGCCCTGGATGGAAAGAAGCACGCCGTGTGCGCCGTCGATGGAAGCTTCCAGCAGTGGCGAAGCGATTGCTAGTTCGGCGGCCTTAACCGCGCGATCTTCGCCTCGGGCCGAGCCGATGCCCATCAATGCCGAACCAGCACCCTGCATCACGGACTTGACGTCCGCGAAGTCGAGGTTGATCAGCCCTGAGGTGGTGATTAGGTCGGTGATGCCCTGAACGCCGGAAAGCAAGACCTGGTCTGCCTGACGGAATGCGTCGAGCACCGACACGTTACGGTCAGAGATGGACAGCAGGCGATCGTTAGGAATAACGATCAGCGTGTCGACCTCATCGCGCAATGCTTCAATGCCGTTTTCGGCAGAGTTAGCACGACGACGACCTTCGAAGGTGAATGGACGGGTTACGACACCGATGGTCAGTGCACCCAATCCGCGGGCGATACGTGCCACGACAGGTGCGCCACCGGTACCGGTGCCGCCACCTTCGCCGGCGGTCACGAAGACCATATCGGCGCCGCGTAGAACGTCTTCGATCTCTTCTACGTGGTCTTCGGCTGCCTGGCGTCCCACATCAGGGTTAGCACCAGCACCGAGGCCACGCGTAAGTTCGCGTCCCACGTCTAGCTTTACGTCGGCATCACTCATGAGTAGAGCCTGCGCATCGGTATTGATGGCGATGAACTCAACGCCCTTGAGACCGACTTCGATCATTCGATTGACTGCGTTTACACCGCCACCGCCGATTCCGACGACTTTAATGACCGCGAGGTAATTCTGTGGAGCTGCCACGTCCCGCTTCCCTTGTTAGATGTGCTACATAATTCACGATTCATGCGTAAAACCTTGACTCTTAACCTTAAGGTTAAGATTGTGTCAAGCTATCGTTATTAAGAACGCTATGAGCCATGTTGGCTTTCTGCAACGACCGCTGGGGCGTGTCGTCTATTGAAACCTATCTTTCCAGAATTTCCCTTGAGAATGTTCATCCCTCGCCCGTGGCGAACGACTTAATACGTCACCGGGTTTTCTGGGTTGGTCACGTCGATGACTTTAGCCTTGGCCTTATTTTCTTTGAGCTGTTGCAGGAAAATATTAGCGACTTCGTTTTTGAGTGCGGCTTTGTCTCCGTCTCCCCAAATCAGAGTTCGCTTGTTCGGTAAGGCAAGCTCCATGAAACCAGCTTGGGTAAGGGTCGCCGTTGACACCTGCTTGAGCACCTTTGGCTCCACGGTACTCAAAATGCCCGTCAACAGTTGAAATTTCTCGGGATCTTTCGTTTCATCTGATGCTTTGACGCGGGGAAGTTTGGTTTTATCTTTCTCGACAACCTTCTTCAGCTTCTCTCCAGACGAGGAAACAATAAATGAGTTCTTGCCGTCCACTAAGATCGCTACAGGTTCAGCTTCAACGACCTCAACTACGAGAGTATCTGGCATCTTTGCTCGAACAACTATTTCATCTACGGCCGGTTCATCACCGATTAGTTCCGCTACGCGCGACTCTGAGATTCGTGGCAGCGGCACCCCTTCCAAAGGGGCCAAGGCTTCAAGTAATTTTTTCTCGCTGACCAATTTGCTGCCGGTCACTTCGATTTTTTTCGCCGCAAGCAACGGAGAAAAACTCAGCACCAGCACGGCGGTAACACTCAAAGCCACAATGCTCGCGGCAATAATCAGTAGCAGCTTACGCCGCTTTTTCTCCGGACTCGCAGGAAGCTCGACTACCTTGGAATTTTCCATCACATTAACCTCCAGATTTAGTTGAAGGACAATGCGGCAACGATTTGCTCGCCCAGTTCGGTCACATCACCAGCACCGATGGTCATCACCACGTCACCAGGCTCCGCGTACTCCACCGCGTGGGCTACCGCAGCTAGTGGGGTGAGTACCTCGCTAGGTACTTCGATGCGCTGGGCGATGAGGTCGCTGGTCACGCCAGGGATCGGTTCCTCACGCGCAGGGTAAATCTCTAGCACCCTCACGCTATCTGCCAAAGACAGGGCTTGGGCGAACTGACGGTAAAATTCCTGAGTCCGGCTAAAGAGATGAGGCTGGAAGATGACGTGTAATTTTCCATTACCTGCCACCGCTCGGCCTGCCTTCAACGCAGCATCAACCTCGGTGGGATGGTGAGCGTAATCGTCATAGACTCGAACGCCATTGCCCGCGCCTTTAAATTCAAAGCGGCGAGCGGCACCAGCAAAGCTTCCCAGCGCCACTAAGGCTTCTTCAATCTCCAGACCCGCGTCCATGCCTACGGCTAGTGCCGCCGCGGCGTTAAGCAAATTGTGTTCCCCCGGCACCGCGAGGTTCAGTAAATGACTCTGACCGCTACCCCACTCGATGGTGGCCTCGAATCGGCCATTGTCCAAGGCCCGAGCGTTACTCAGTCGGCGATCTGCGTGATCCGCAAAGCCATAGGTCTGGATCCGCAATTCGGGACGTTGCTGACGCATCTTACGCGCAAGATCGTTAGCACCTTGGTCATCGGCGCAACAGATGAGCAGACCGTCTTCGGGTAGCAAACGGGCAAACTCTACAAAGGCTTGGTGGACCGCTTCGGCAGTGCCGTAGTGATCCAGATGGTCTGCCTCAATATTGGTGACGACGATGACATTCGGTCGGTAGTTTAGGAATGAGGCATCAGACTCGTCGGCTTCCGCCACGAAAATCTCTCCGCGTCCCAATTCTGCATTCGTACCGAGGCTTGGAATATTTGCTCCCACGGCGAAGGATGGCGCGGCCGATGCGGTTTTGAGCATATGGGCGGTCAACGAGGTAGTCGTGGTTTTTCCGTGGGTTCCGGCGATTGTCACCACTTGCTGGTGTCCACGCATAGTCGCTTCGAGTCCCTCGGAACGGTGCATGATCTTCAGTCCACGGCGCAATGCTTCATCGTATTCCGCGTTGCCTGGTTTGATGATCGAGGAGATCACCACGGTGTCCGCGTCACCCAAATTTTGGGGGTCGTAGCCGATGTGGATCCGGGCGCCACGCTCGCGTAGGCCATCAAGGACCGGTAAATCCTTAGCGTCTGAACCCGAGACTGCTACCCCGTAATCCAAGAGCAGTCGGGCTACGGCCGAGACACCGACGCCGCCAACGCCCATCAGATGTACCTTGCCTAATTCGGCAATGTGGTTGCCTGGCTGCTGTGCCATGATTTAGCCTTTCTGGCCCGACGCGGAACGTCGGGATGAAACTTCGTCGATAATCATTGCTGCCATCTGTTCGGCAGCATCTCGTTGTCCCAGCGAAGCAGCAGCTTGCGACATCTGTTCAAGTTTATGCTGATCGGTGATCAAGTTCAGGACCGTGTCGGTGACATAGCCGGGAGTAAAGTCCGAGTTCGAAACCAGTAACGCGCCTCCGGCTGCTACCAGCGCGCTCGCGTTGAGTTTCTGTTCACCGTTGCCAATTGGCAATGGAACTAGAACTGAGGCGGTTCCCGCCACAGCCAGTTCACACACCGTGCCCGCGCCGGAACGGCAGATCATTAGGTCTGACGCTGCGTAAGCAAAGTCCATTCGCTCCACATACTCGCGTTGCGTATAACCGGCGTGTTCCAGTCTGTTTCCTTGCGCATCGGTGATTTGCTTCCCTCGCCCGGTGATATGCACTACGTGCACGCCTGCAGCGTGGAGCTGGTCAAGCGAAGCAACAATAGTCTCATTGATGCTCTGCGCTCCGGAGGACCCACCGGTCACCACCAGCACCGGCGACTGATCGGTTAGGCCAAAGTAGGCACGAGCCTCGTCACGAATCGCTGCCCGATCCATCAACGCAACGTTAGATCGCATCGGCATTCCAACCTGACGTGCGTTTGGCAATCCGGTATTAGCGAATGTGGTTCCGACACCCACCGCGTGTTTTGCACCCAACTTATTGGCCATACCTGCAACGGAATTTGCTTCGTGAACGAAAGTTGGGATGCCAAGCTTTTTAGCCGCTAGGTAAGCCGGAGTGCAGACGTATCCCCCGACTCCGAGCAATGCTTCGGCTTTGGTTTCCCGGAGTATCTTCTTTGCTTCATTGATTGCTTTGAGGAACCGGAAAGGAAACTTGAGCAGATCAAGGTTGATGCTTCGTGGCATAGGCGCTTTGGGGATTAGCGCTAACCGATACCCGGCTTCGGGAACCAGCTTAGTTTCAAGCCCGCCGGGGGAACCCAGTGCAACGATGTTTGCCTGTGTATCTTGCTGACGCACTGCATCTGCGATGGCCAGCATTGGCGAAATATGGCCGGCGGTTCCGCCTCCGGCAACGACCAGACGGATCGGATCACTCATGGCTTTTATACTCCTCGGGTCCAAGACCAGCGATTAGGCACAATCAACGTAAAACTTACTTTGGCGACTTTCCGGTGTCCGTAGCAAAGTTCGCTATGGCTGCGAGTTTTTGAGCACGTGCCGAACAAAGCACGAAGCCCATAGCTAGCATTACCGCAAGCATCGCCGAACCACCGGAAGAAATGAAAGGTAGCGGCACACCGATGACCGGTAGCAATCCACTGACCGTACCAAGATTGATGAAGGTTTGTCCGATGATCCAGGTGGAAATGCAACCCATCAATACCTTGGTGTACAAGTCATTGGCGCGCATCGCGATACGGAACATGGCCAAGGCCAGCAGTGCAAACATGCAAAGGACAAAGAGGACACCGACAAATCCGAATTCTTCGCCAAGAATTGAGAAGATGAAGTCGTTTTGCGCTTCGGGAACGTAGGACCACTTTAGTCGTGATTGACCAGCCCCGACGCCGAACCAACCGCCGGAGGCGAATGCGTGCAGTCCCATGCTGGACTGGTAACAGATTCTGTCATCGACTCCGCAGTCAATTTTCAACCATGCCAACACACGAGCACGACGGTTAGAGGACGCGAATACCAGCACCGCGAGCATGGCAAAGCCTGTAATGCCTGCCAGCGCCAGCCACTTCATCTTCAGCCCGCCAAGAAAAAGCGCGGTGGCGATGATCAAGATCAATACCAGCGCGGTACCTACGTCTTTTCCGGCTAACACCAGCAAAAGAATGGCGCCGCCGATTGGAAGGACGATCGGTACAAATAGGTGCTTGTAGTCGTGGAGCATGTTTTGCTTTTTTTCAAGCATAAATGCAGCAAAAACTGCCAACGCTAACTTGGCAAACTCACTGGGCTGCAGGCCGATGGTGCTGGTGATACGGATCCAGTTTCGGTTACCCAGAACCTCATGGCCGAGCGGAGTGAACGCCACGAGGAACAACAGTAGTACCGCCACGAGTGCGGCTGGCCAGGCCAGCCTTTTCAACGTTGCAGGTTTGAAAAACTGCATCGCTATCATCGCGACAATGCCTACTCCGGCAAACATTGCTTGGGATAATGCCACGGTGAAGCCATCATTTCCGCGAGCAATAGCCTCAACGGACGCCGAGGACTGCACCATCAGCACACCAAATATTGCCAAGGCAATCGAGGTGACGAACACCAGCATGTAGTCGATCGAAGCGGTGCGTGCACTGCCGGATTCGATGTTGCCGATGAGCCGACCGACCGGGGAGAACTTTGGCTTTCTATTCTTGGTTTTTTTGCCACGTGCTGTTGCCATCATTGCCTCCCGTCCGGTCAGATTGCTTACTTAGTTCCTGCGGTTCCCTCATCCATGAGATCACTGACAGCGCTGATAAATGCGTTGCCACGCTGGGCGTAGGAACTGAATTGGTCCATCGAGGCAGCTGCCGGTGCCATCAATACTGTATCCCCGGCCTGCGCAAGTTCTGCAGCCTTGCGCACTGCTTGGGTCATCACCTGCGAGCCTGTCGGGGCCATGTCCGTGGCAGCTTGTCCCAGCGCGGTGATGTCTACCAGCTCGACGTCACTAGCGTGTTCGGCCAGTGCCGCACGCAGTGAGTCGTTATCGGTACCAATCAGCAGTACGGCGCGTAAACGCTGTGCATGAGTTCTAATCAGCTCGGTGTAGTCCACACCCTTAGACAGTCCGCCTGCAATCCACACCACCGAGCTAAATGCCGCAAGTGAGGCGTTAGCCGCGTGCGGGTTGGTGGCTTTTGAATCATTGATCCACAAGATGTCATTGCGTCGCGCGACGGCTTGAATACGGTGAGCACCAGAATCAAAACCGCTCAGACCCTTGGCTATTGCCTCGGCTTCAACCCCATACGCGCGGGCCAAAGTAGCGGCCGCGGCGGCGTTGGCTGCGGTATGCTTCGGAACGATTTCGCCGATATCGCTCAGCGCCACCAGTTCTAAGGCATTGCTCCGGCGCTCTTCGATAAATGCGCGGTCCACCAATAGGCTTTCAACGATCCCTACGGTGGAAACGGCTGGGCTGTAGGTGGAGAAGCCGATGGCGCGGCATCCTTCGATGACATCCGCGTTCTCAACCATTTGAAGCGTCTTGGCATCTGCGACGTTAAAGATCGCGGCGACTTGGGTTCGCTCATAGATTTTAGCTTTGTCCGCCTGGTAGGCCTCAAAGCCGCCATGCCAGTCCACGTGATCTTCGGCGATGTTCAAGACGACTGAGGCCAAAGGAGAGATGCTGTGGGTGAAGTGAAGCTGGAAGCTCGATAGTTCAACAACAAATACGTCGTAGTCCACCGGTTCACGAACCGCATCCAAAATGGGGGTCCCTACGTTTCCCACGGCGATGGCACGTAACCCGGCAGCCTGCAAGATCGCTTCGGTCATGCCTACGGTCGTAGTTTTACCGTTGGTACCGGTGATCGCTAGCCACTGTGGCGCAGTGCGCCCTGCACGGTTCTGCACGCGCCAAGCAAGTTCAACATCGCCCCAGATTTCGATACCGGCTTCTGCCGCCGCCGCCAATACTGGGTGGCGTGGATTCCAGCCCGGCGAGACCACCACGAGATCCGGCGCGCCGCCGTCAACCTGTGGCAACGAGTCAATATGTTCGGTACCGAGCAACACCTGATGCGCTCCGACAATTTTCAGTGTCTCGGCACGCTGCGAGTTGATCTCGTCATCACGTCCGTCGATGACGGTGACTATGGCGCCAAGCTCGATCAGCGTGTCGGCGGCGGAGAATCCGGAGAGTCCCAGACCCGCAACAACAACGCGCAGGTCTTTCCAGTTTGCATCCCAGCTGGTCAGATTGGCCAGTTTTTCACTCACAGTGCGACAACCCATTCGGAGTAGAACAGACCCAGTCCGGCTGCCACAAAGAGACCGGCCAGAATCCAGAAACGAATAACAACATTCTCTTCGGACCATCCGGAGAGCTCAAAGTGGTGCTGCAACGGCGCCATCTTGAAGACGCGCTTGCCACCGGAAAGTTTGAAGTAACCAACCTGGATTATCACCGACAATGCGATGATGACGAACAAGCCAGCAATGACAACCAGCAACAGCTGGGTGCGTGAGAGGATCGCCATCGCTGCCAGGGCGCCACCAATAGCTAGCGAACCGGTATCACCCATGAAGATCTTCGCTGGTTTTGCGTTCCACCAGAGGAAGGCGATCAGTGCGCCGGAAATCGTTGCACCGAGCAGTGCTAGATCCTGCGGATCACGCACGGTGTAGCAAACTTCCATCGCGTTATCGCGGCCACAGGCCTGATTCTGTTGCCAGATACCAATGAGCGTGTAAGCGCCGAACACCATAATGGAAGCACCAGTCGCAAGACCGTCAAGACCGTCAGTGAGGTTCACACCGTTGGTGGTCGCGGTGGAGATGAAGTTGGCCCAAAGCACAAAGAGAATCAGGCCCACCATTGGTCCGGCGAATGCTAGGTCAATGTTCAGATCGCGCAGGAATGAAATCGCCGTTGACCCAGGAGTTAGCCCCTGGGAGTTAGGGAACTGCAAGGCAAGAACTGCGAAGCTGATGCCAACAATTGCCTGCAAGATGATCTTCTGGTAGGCACGCAGTCCCAAGGAACGCTTCTTGGCGATCTTAATGAAGTCATCCAGGAAGCCGACAAGTCCCATACCGCCGAACAATAACAACACCAGCAAGCCACTGGCGGTAATCCCCGAGGAAGTACGCCCCATCAGACCTAGGATGCCGTGGGTGAGGAAGTAAGCAACAAAGACCGCAAGGATAAAGACCACGCCACCCATGGTGGGGGTACCGGACTTCACCGAATGTGAGTTTGGTCCGTCGTCACGCACCACTTGTCCGTACTGCTTTTTGGTCAGTAACCGGATGTACAGCGGCATGGCCACCATGGTCAGCACTAAGGCAATGCCTGCGCCTAGAATCAATGCGATCATGCGTCTTCGCCTTCTTTCACAAGTGCTGCGATGTCATCACCTAGGTGTCGTAACCCGGCGCCATTTGAAGATTTGAACAAAACTATGTCGCCGGGTAGAAGCTGCTCGGCAAGCTGGCTACGTGCTTCTTCGATGGTTTCCACGAAGTAGGCTTCATCGCCCCAACTGCCTTCGAGCACCGCGGAGTTATATGCCAGCTTTGCGCCCCAGCCAATCACCAACAACTTTTTGATGTTCATCCGTACCGCAATGCGCCCCAGAACATCATGCTCGTGTCGGGATTCGTCGCCGAGCTCTAGCATTTCGCCTAGGACCGCCCAGGTACGCCGGGCAACACCTTGCTCGTTCGGAAGTCCTAGTTCGGCTAGCGTGCGTAGTGCGGCGCGCATGGACTCTGGATTCGCGTTGTACGCATCGTTAATGATGGTGACTCCATCGGCGCGCTCAATGCGTTCCATCCGCCACCGGCTGCCGGCAGTGAGCCCATCAAGGGTTTGTGCAATCAAGGCCGCTTCGATGCCTAATTCAGCCGCTGCACCGGCAGCGGCCAAGATATTCGAGACATGGTGGCGTCCAAGCAGACCTGAGGTGATTCGCTGGCTGTAACCATTGGAAAATTCTAGAGTTAGTTCAGGCTGACCATCGGAGTTGACAACCACATCCACAGCCCAGACGCTCACGTTCTCTGGTTTATTGCTGACGGTACCGAAGTAACGTACCGCTCCCCCGGAGCGCTGCGCCATACGTGCGACTCGTGAGTCGTCATAGTTCAGTAGAGCGGTCCCGGAAGCGTCTAAGGCTTCAACAAGTTCACCCTTGGCCTTTTCAATATTTTCCACTCCACCGAATTCCCCGGCGTGTGCGGTGCCTACACAAAGCACCACCCCGATCTTCGGGTGCACCATATCGGTGAGGTAAGTCAGGTGTCCAATACCGGTAGCGCCCATCTCGATCACCAGGTACTTGGTGTCTTCGGTGGCACTGAATACGGTCAGCGGCACTCCGACTTCTCCGTTATAGGAGCCAATCGGGGACACCGTCGGCGCAACCTTGGACAAGATGCTTGCCAAAAGGTCTTTGGTGGTTGTTTTGCCGGCTGAGCCGGTAATCCCGATGACCACCGCGTCGTTTTTCTTCTTCAGATACTCAACGATGTGTGCAGCGATCTGACCCATCGCTTCGACCGCGTCATCGACAATAATTGCCGGATGCTCGGCTCTTTGCTCGTCGAGAGTGACACGTTCGGCTAGAGCCAACGTGGCGCCGCTGGACAGGGCCTTGTCAATAAAGGCGTGCCCGTCAGAAAATTCGCCGGGCTTAGCAACAAAAAGGGCTCCGGGAAGCACGTCACGCGAATCGGTAGTAACCGATGAGATGACGGTGGATGGGGCGACAGAAGCTGTCGCGCGACCCCCGGTGATCGCGAGCAGGTCGGAGAGAGACAAATCAATCATGGCAATTAGGACTTTACACTTGAGCGGCGGGTGAGGAGGACTTCTGTGAGCTAGTAAATGGTCACAAATCCATGAAGCTTTAGCGCATTGGCCAGTTCGACGCGGTCATCTAACTCAACGTCAATACCGGCGACGTCTTGGCTAACTTCGTGTCCGCGACCGGCAACGAGTATCGCGTCTTGCACTCCAGCCAAACTCACAGCGAATTCAACGGCTTTAGCGCGTGGCGCGATGTTGAATAGCTGCACCGCTGCACGTTCAGCGTCGATCACGGCTTGCGCGCCGGCGGCAACCTGTTCGCGAATTGGTTCTGGATCTTCCCCATGCGGGTCATCATCGGTGACAATGACGATGTCTGCATGGCGCGCCGCCACGGCGCCCATGTCCGGGCGCTTGGTTTTGTCACGATCGCCGGTGGCACCGAAAACGATAATTCGACGTCCTTGCCCGGTGACGCGCATCGATTCCAAGGCCTTGGCGATGGCATCGGAGTTATGCGCGAAGTCCACTACTGCCACGGGTGACTCGCCGATGACTTGCATCCGACCTGGAACCGATACCGACAGCGGGTCAGCTTGCTTCAGTGCTTCCTGGAGCTGTTCTAGAGCAACACCGCTGGCCAGCACCATCACGGTTGCCAGCGCCGCGTTGGCGACATTAAAGAGTCCCGGCAGGCCGGTGCGGGCGTGAATTTCGCGTCCATCGCGATGCACGATAGTGAACTGATGTCCTAATACGCTGGGCGCGATGTTCACTACGTGCCAGTCGGCATTGGTATGTGCATCAAGGCTCAACGACTCGGTGGGAATTGAAGCGTTCTGCGCCAGTCGCTGTCCATAGGAGTCATCGACCATCACCACTGCACGCTGGCTATGGCCCGAGGTAAACAGTTGCGCTTTGGTCTGGAAATAATCTTCCATCGAACCATGCAGATCGAGATGGTCCTGGGTGAGGTTGGTATATCCGGATACGGCAAACTGCAATCCGTCTACCCGCCCGTAACTCAGCGAATGGCTAGAAACTTCCATAGCCACCGTAGAAATTTCTTGTTCATTCATTCGTGCCAGGACACCATGCAGCTGGGTCGCCTCGGGGGTAGTGAGCACGCTAGGGATAATCTGACCGCGAGCAGACATTTCAATGGTGCCTACAAGACCTGCATGTAATCCGAGGGCCTCGGTAATCGCCCGAATCATAAAGGTTGTGGTGGTTTTGCCATTGGTGCCGGTCACCGCTAACAATTCGGGGCAGTTCTTCGCTGTACCGTAGACCATGCTGGCGGCGCGAGCTGCAATTTTACGCACGTCACTGACTACTGCCACCGGAATCGATGCCGGTTCCGCCAACAGATTGAGGCCCGACTCATCGGTGATCAGCGCGACGGCTCCATTGGCTAGGGCGGTGTCTAGGAATTCTGCGCCGTGACGTTTTGCACCCGAGATGGCCAGGAATACGTCCCCGGGCTGAACTATCTGTGGGTTCAGGCTCACTCCGGTAATGGGTCGCTTGTTAGCAGCCCCATGAGCGGTTGCAGCGAGAGGTTCTAGCAACTGATCAAAGTCGATTCCTTTGACCGTGCTAGGTCGCAAATGATGTTCCAGCTCGCGTGGCGTGCCTGATTCCTGAACTACCAAGGTTTCTTTTGTTCCTTACCAACGAAGACGTCATACGCTTCTGATTTTGTGGAGCTTGGTGGCACGTTGTAGGTGTTGAGCACGTGACTCATCACTTCAGTAAACGTGTCGGCGACCGAAAAGTTTTTCCAGCTACCCTGCGGACGGTACATGGTTGCCACCACAACGTACTGTGGGTCATCCAGTGGTGCTACGCCAGCGAAGGAATAGCTGTACCCGTCATAGCCCTTATCACTTGCGGCCTGTCCGGTACCCGTTTTACCGCCTACGCGGTATCCCGGTATCTTCATTTTAGTACCGGTGCCCGATTCCACGACACCTTCCATGAGCTTCAGCATCTCTTTTGCTGTCTCTTTCTTCACAACGCGGCTCGATTTAGGCGTATCCGGTTCGGTTACGCTTCCATCGTCGTTTTTATAACCTTCGATGAGGCTCGGTGCGATGCGCTCTCCACCGTTGGCTAGAGTCTGGAAAATCGAGGCGGTGTGCAGGACGGTTTGCGAATAACCTTGGCCAAACATCGTGGTGTACTGCTGGCGGCGATCCCAATTTTCTGGTTTCGCTAACTGTCCAGCGCTTGCGCCATTAAGGCCCAGGTAAATCGGGCTCCCTAGCCCAAACTTACGCATGTAGTCATAGCGTTGTTTATTGGTCAGCTTGTTTCCGACCATCACCGTGCCGGTGTTGTAGGAACGGGCAAAAATTCCAGCGGCAGTCATGTCGAAAGTATCGTGTGGCAAGGAGTCGTTAATCGTTTCCTTGGTGACCGTGTACTTGTTAGGAACTCGGAACTCGGTCTTGGGCGTTATCGCTCCCTGATCAATTGCCGCAGCAAAGATGGCAGCTTTGCCGGTGGAGCCTGGCTCAAAAGCACGGGTAATGGAGACGGAACGACGGAATTCCGGATCGGTGGCGCCAGGATCATTGGGATCTAATTGGGCAGAGTCGCCAATGGCAAGAATCTTGCCAGTCTTCACTTCTTTCACAACGACCGAAACCCATTGGGCGTTAAATTGCTTCTGCTTCTTTTCGGCCTCACGCTGCGCGACGTAATTGACGTCAGAGTCGATGGTCAGCATGACGTCTTGGCCGTTAACCGCGGGAGTCTCTTCAACCTCGGTGACCGGAATGCGGACGCCGTCGGCACTGACCTCAATCTTGCGACTGCCTTCGGTTCCTTTAAGATGCTTTTCTTGGCTCAGCTCTAAGCCTTCAGCACCCACCACGGATGTCTGATCCTCAGAGTTTCGCACAAAACCTAGTAGTGGTCCGGCGATCACACCTTGCGGGTACTGTCTTTCGCTACGTAGCAATGGGGACAGGCGTGGGATGCCGACTTCCATAACTTCGTTTTTGACTTCTGGAGTGACCCCCTTGGCGAGGACCACGTAGCCTTTGGGCTTAGCACCGTCCTGCGGCTGAACGGAAGTGGCAAGTTCTGCTGGGTCTTGGTCGAGAATCTGGGCTAGTTCCTTGACCGCCTGATCCCAACCGATGAACTCGCTACCGATGGTGCCATCGCGTTTGGCGCGGCGAAACTCATCTCGCTGGTCTCGCTGGTCAATGACCAGGTCGTAACGGTCCACGCTGACCGCCAACAACGTGCCGTTGCGATCAACGATAGAACCACGAGTAGGCGCGATGACTTCTTCGCGCTGGCGGTCTGCCTGCGCGGCATCAGCTACGGTCGAAGCGTTAATTCCCTGTACCCAAAACAACCGGCCCGCGATTGCTAAGAGTGCTGCCAAAGATAAGATGAGCAAAAAACGCATACGCTTTTTTGCTGTGTCCAGTGCGGTCGAGCTCACGGTGATACTCAGTCCCCTCAACGTGGTTTCTTGACAGCGAGAATTACCGTCGTGGTTCTAGCTTAGAAAGCGAAAGCTAGTTCGTCGGGGATTTGATCATTGGTGCTGGGATCGTGCCGCCGTTGAGTTCGCTATCTTTGAAGACCGGGCGTCCGTCGTCGGCAACCTTGCGGGTTGTCGTTTCGTCTTTCACTACAGACTTCGTGGAATTCTTCGAGTCCGCTGAATCAGTAGCCGACTTCGCATCATCTTTAGAGGTATTGCCCACAGTAGGCACTGGAGCCTTGGACTCGCTCTTCTTTGTTTCGGCCTTTGCTTTGTCGCGGATGCTCTGGCCCGGTAGTGGCAACGTTGCGTAGTTAGCGGAATTGCCTTCCGCCTTCACAGCCTTGTCTGCCGACTTGGTGATGGAGTTGTCGTTGAGATCTACCAAGCCAGGAGCCCCCGGTGCCACTAAGCCAAGCGCTTTCGCTTTCTTGGCCAGCGCCTGCGGAGCCGACAACGATTGAGCTTCTTTGAGCAGTGCTTGGTTTTCTTGCGAGAGCACGCGTTCTTGGTTTCGCAATGACACAATGTCATATTGTCGTTGAGCTACCGACGTGTTCATCAGCACAAGCGTAACAATCACCGAGAATGCCACGACGACCAGCGCAATCACCATGACCAACATGGAACGCTTGTTGGTCTCGTTAATACGTGGTACGAGTGAGAGTGTAACGCGCTGACGCGAATCAATCTCTGGAAGTTCACTTGCAGCCACTGGTTCCGGACGAACGGCGCGAGCAGCACTACCGTCGACAACCGTCTGTGCGGTCATTGCGGCGGTCTTGGTGACTCGACGTTGGGCTCGCTGGGTCATGGGCTAGCTCCTTTTCAGAACTCTTTCGACCGCTCGCAAGCGGGCCGATGCAGCACGTGGATTTTCTGCGATTTCTGCTTCTGTCGGCTTCTCGGTGCCCTTGGTGAGTACCTTGAATTCGGCCTTGTGCTCGTCCAATTCAACTGGAAAACCCGGAGGTGCCGAAGAGGTAGAACCCTTGACGAAGTGACGTTTGGTGATTTTGTCTTCAAGTGAGTGGTAACTCATGACGACCACCCGGCCGCCAATATTTAGTGAAGACATCGACGCAGGTATGGCTCGTTCCAGAACGTCAAGCTCTTCATTCACCGCAATACGCAATGCCTGGAAAGTGCGCTTTGCGGGGTGCCCTGACGTTCGTGCTGCTGCAGCAGGAACTACCGAGCGAATCACATCGACAAGCTGGGCTGTCGTCGTGATTCGTTCTTTGGCTCGTGCCTCTACGATGGCTGTAGAAATTCGACCTGCAAATTTCTCTTCACCCCATTGCCGAATAATCCGTAGCAGTCGCTCACGGTCCAGGTCATTGACCAAGTCTTCGGCAGTTGGACCAACCGAGGTGTCCATACGCATGTCTAGCGGCGCGTCGTAGGAATATGCAAAGCCTCGTTCACGCTCATCGAGTTGCAATGAGGAAACACCAAGATCAAAAAGTACGCCGTCGATTCCCGGGAAACCCAGATCTTCCACCACATCCGAGATTTCGTCGTAGACCGCATGTACTAGGTCCACTCGATCCTCGAAGGGTTCAAGTCGAGCTCCCGCAAGCTGGTGAGCCTGCTCGTCACGGTCAAGACCGATCAGATGGAGATTGTCGAAGCGTTGAAGGATCGCCTCGGAGTGTCCACCCATTCCTAGGGTGCAGTCCACAACAACGGCTCTACGTCCCTCGGCATTGGCGCGCTCGATGCCCGGTGCCAAAAGATTGACGCATCGATCCAGTAATACCGGAACATGCCGTTCCGAAGCTGGTCGCTGAGAATCTTGATTCGGCACTGCGCCCCCTTTTCGCTGTTGTTGTCTCCGCTGGAATCAGATCCCCCTCCAACCTCGCGTCAGTGAACTTTGATCTGGATCCGGGGAAGTGGAACCAGAGCAAGTCACCGTCAAGGTGGCTGGAGATCTCATCCCAGCGTTCTTGTTTCTGTGGAAAATACCGGAACCCGTCAAGGGTTCTAGTCTTCGTCCGTTTCGGAAAATACTTCTTCCTGTTCTTGCAAGTACTGCTGCCAGGCAGCGGAGTCCCAAATCTCGATCCGGTTTCCCGCACCGATGACCGTCACTTCACGGTCCAGCCCTCCGTAGCTGCGCAATACCTGCGGAATCGTGACTCGTCCTTGTTTATCTGGCAATTCATCAGAAGCGCCTGACAAGAACACACGCGCATAATCTCGTGCTTTACGCGAAGTCAGTGATGCCTGAGCTAGTTGCTCATGTTGCTTCTCAAACTCGCGCTGGCTAAAGACATAGATGCAACGTTCCTGCCCTCGGGTAAGCACTAGGCCAAATGAGAGCTCGTCACGATATTTAGCAGGCAGAATTAGTCGACCTTTTTCATCGAGTCGGGGCGTGTACGTTCCAAGGAACATGCACACCGCCTCTCCCGCAAAGTGGTCCAATTACCCAATTCCCTCTACTGCACTCCACTTTACTCCACAACCCTCCACTGTCAACGCAAACAACGCGTTTTCGCGAGGTGTTGGAATTAAAAAAGGCCTTGATTTCGCGGGTTTTTCCCAGCTTCTGTTGTGGAGGGTCTAAGGAAGAATGGACCGACAGTTAAGGAGTTCTGACGTAAAAAGGCCGAGATACCGCTGTTTATGGGCGGAATCTAAGTTTGGGGAGCACTATGGAGGGGTGCGGGGAGGAAAGTGGGGGTGGGCAAATACCCCATAAAACCCGTTACCTAGGAATCTGCCGAGAATTGTGCCGGCGCCTGTTGAAGGTCAATTAAAAGAAAAAGAGGTGCAACCCCACAAAGGGTTACACCTCGAAAACTAAAATCTATCCGTCGGACTGGTCCCGCTTACGCTGGTTCCATTTCTCTTCCAAACCGCTCATGAACGGCGAATTTCCTGATCCCGATGGCTTGGAATTGGCCGGAGCTTTGATGCCACCGACTTTTCCTTCCGCCGATTTAGCAAGGGCCAGAAGAACGCCAGCGAACATGGCTGCGAATCCGATAACACCGACAATGATCAGCTGCTGGGAAATTCCAAAGATGAGACCACCGAGTCCCACGATGACCAGGAGCGCACCAAGCGCAATGTTGCGCGTTGAAAGACGACCAGTACTTGCTGGAGCCTTCATGCTGGAAGCGAAGCGACGATCCTCGTGCAGTTGCTTCTCCAACTGCTCCAATAGACGTTGCTCATGCTCTGATAGGGGCATCGCCTTCTCCTTCCAATCACTTCCGAAGCGGTCCACCACCGCCTACAGGTATAACGCACAACCACTTGGAATCGTTCCCAATCGGTATTTGCTACCTACTTATTAGGATAGTCTCTTTTGCCGCTCCCCTGCTAGTTGATCTTCAGCACTTTCAGGCAACTCCATCATTGTGAGTGGCAGACCTATTTTTCTTTAGGTCGCAGGAACCGAGCTGGAGACAAACCGAAGCCAGGAAAACGTTGGCTTATTTCGTCAGCAACTCTTTCAGCTTCACGGGTTTTTCCTTCTATAGGGTCCAGACTCAACTGTATTCCCAGTTCAGGATCGCTTAGCCTTTCCGCTTTGACACCCACCAGCCTGACGGACTGAGATAGCGGAGTCATGCGGCGCAACAGTTCGACGGCATGTTGACTTATAGTCGCCGAGGAGTCGGTCGGTACCGTCATAGCCCTACTTCGAGTCACTCCGGTAAAGTCCTGATACTTCAGTTTTAGCCCCACCCCTGACGCGGCCTTTCCAGAGGCCCTTAGGCGCTGTCCAATCCGGTGGCCCAACCTCAGCAGTTCTTCCTCCAGCACCTCGACATCCTTCACATCACCAGCAAAAGTATGCTCAGCTGAGATACTTTTCTCCTGCCGGGTAGTTTGCACGTGACGGTTATCGATACCGTGGGCCAGCAGATGCAAAGAACGTCCATGTTCTCCAAAGCGTTGGATCATTCGGGATTGCGGCTCGGTGGCCAACTGCTCGATGGTTTCAATTCCCAGGGCGTGCAATTGTTCCCCGGTTTTCTTTCCCACTCCCCACATCGCTGACACCGGGAGCTGATGCAAAAATTCTGTAGTTCGCTCTGGAGCGACGACAATGAGGCCGTCTGGCTTCGCATGTGTCGAGGCGAGTTTTGCCACGAACTTGTTTCTCGCAATGCCCACGCTCGCAGGAAGATGCAGTTCTTCTGCCACATGCGCACGGATCTTATGTGCGATTGCTACCGGTCCACCATGCAATCGCATACTTCCAGTCACGTCTAAGAAAGCTTCGTCGATACTTACCTGTTCGACCAGCGGCGTAATGGTCTCAAAATAGTTCATAATCTGTGCCGAAACTTCGGTATACACGCTATGTCGAGGTTCAATGATCGTGGCCTGAGGCATCAAGGCTATGGCTTGGCTCATTGGCATGGCCGAACGTACCCCACGTGCGCGACAATCATAGGATGCTGAAAGCACGACGCTACGACCACCAGGGAATCCCACTATGACTGGTTCATTAAGTAGCTCTGGTCGGTCGCGAAGCTCTACGGATACGAAAAACGCATCCATATCCACGTGCAATATTGCGCGATTTTCCAGATCTGCCATATCCCTAGTCTAGTGAGCGACCCGACGGTTCTGCGGACCACGAACAATCCTGAGAAGTCCGCCGATCCAGTCTCCGTGAGCGCGGTACAAAGATGACTGTAGAGTTGACAGTATCCGTTAGTAGTTCACGCTTAGAAAATGGTTTTTCATGTCCTCGCTTGAACCTCTGTCAGCTCTGGTATCCAAAGCTGAACAGATGAGTCGTACTTATACCGATGCGGTCGCCAAGCTTCTGGAACAATTCTTGTCTTCAAAAGGTGACGAAGTTGCTCAGATTACCTCCAGCGCCACTGAAATTGTCAGCAGCATCCAAGACTTAGTACGTGGCGGTAAACGCCTGCGTCCGCTCTTTGCGTACTGGGGATACCTCGGCGCGGGAGGAAATCCAGATGACGAGAATATCGTTCGTTTAGGCGTTTCTCTGGAGCTATTTCAGGGTGCGGCCCTGATCCACGACGACATCATTGACAATTCCGACACTCGTCGCGGACAGCCAAGCGTGCACAAGAGATTTGAAGCGCAGCACTCATCACTCGGTCTAACCGGTGACGCCGCCGCTTATGGAATGGCAAGCGCCATCCTAACTGGCGACCTATGCCTGTCTCTGAGTGAAGAAGTATTTGCCGAGATTGATGGGCTCAATTCAGCGACTCGATCCATTTTTAATAGGATGCGACTGCAAGTCATGGCCGGGCAGTACCTCGACGTCCTGGAAGAGTCAGCCGGCTCTGCCTATGATCCGGCAGAAGCCGTGAAGCGCGCTCGAACTATCGTGCGCTTTAAGTCTGCAAAGTACTCGACGGAGAACCCGTTTTTATTAGGTGGGGCATTAGCTAATGCCGGTGCAGAATTGCTAGAAAACTATAGCGCGTTTGCATTGCCGCTAGGTGAAGCCTTCCAACTTCGCGACGACGTTCTTGGCGTCTTCGGTGACCCTTCAGTGACTGGGAAGCCAGCGGGAGACGATTTGCGTGAAGGTAAACGTACCGAATTGATCGCCCATGCGTTGGCAAAGTCCGCCCCAGCGGAACGAGACTTCATCCAAGACCGCCTCGGTGCCTCCGATATGAGCGACGTTGAAGTAGAGAAGATGAGCACAATTTTGAAAAGCTCGGGAGCCCTTGTGGAAACCGAAGCGAGTATTAGCGAACTGACGGAGCAGTCTCTTACCGCACTCAAACGCATCACCGTTGCGGACTTGTCGTTGGCAGGGATGCATTACCTCAGCGACATCGTCACCAAACGCAGTAAGTAAACAACCTTAATTTCATAGGCATTTGGCAGTGGCCGACCACGAACTTTTTGTTCGTAGTCGGCCACTGCTATTTCCAGCTTCGATTGCCGGGCACCGTCGATGTGTTTTCGCAAATACCCCAGCACGAACTAAGGTCCCGAACATGTGGTTATCAACAACACGTTCGAGACCAAAGTTTTATGAAATCTTTACGATTAGTTCTGCTCAATTACCAAGCTAGAGCTTGAGCCCTGCGTCGGATTTCTGTCTTGCGCCCAGTACGAAGGGCATTCATTGGAGTCCCTGGAAGCGATTCGTCTTCGGTGAATAGCCACGTGATGGCTTCTTCATCCGAGTACGCAGCATCCAGCAGGACCGACAACGTTCCCTTAAGACTTTCCACGACTGCACCATCAAGAACGAAGTCAGCGGGGATTGACCGCACGTTTCGCTCTCCGATTCGCACAGAGATAATGGCTCGTTCATCGAGTAACCGGTGTATTGCCCGGATATCGACATCAAGAATTTCGGCTAAGTCCGGAAGAGTCAGCCACTGGCCAACGGTTTTTTGAAGTTCATTCACCTCTTAAGGTTCCCACAAAAAGGTAAACCGTGCAGAAACTTCTTCCCGACTCGCCACAATGGTTTCCTTGCGCCCCACTAGTAGTGTAAATTTTCATGTATCACTTTGATAACAATTTCAACACGAACCACATTGGCCCCGTTGCCAACGAGGACGTGCGAACGAAGTTGTTACCTACTCCACTGATTTGAGGATTCACTCCATGCCCCACGAATCGAGCAATGCAGCTAAGCATGCTCTAGGCGTCGTAGCTGGCGCCGCTATACCTGCCGCGGTGATCGGCAGTCTGGCGTTAGCTCCAGCGGTACACGCGGCACCTGTTTCAGTTCCACAGAGCCCGAGCGTGCTTGCACCTAAAAGCGTCTCGCCAGCAAGTCTAAAAATTGCTGAAAGCCAAATCAAAGCTCACTTACTCGCTTCACGAGTTTCAACTCTTGGTCTGCCTGCGCAGCGCAGCACCAAGGAAATTAAAGTTGAACCGGGAGCTTCCTTGTGGAGCATCGCCAAGGAATACAACACTTCGATCTCCGAACTAAAGAAGATCAACAATCTCAAGAATGATGTGATTGTCGCCGGGAAGACGCTCAAAGTCCCTGGCAATGCGTCATCCTCGAAGAAAAAGTCTGCTCCGCAAACCCAGCAGAGTTCTTCTTACACCGTGCAGAACGGCGACACCCTAGGTGGTATCGCTGCCAAGCACGATATGAGCCTGTCTAGCCTGTTGAGCAAGAACGACATATCTGCCAGCACTTTGATCTTCCCTGGCGATAAGCTCACCGTTGCAGGGAGCTCTAAATCATCTGCGCCAAAGAAAGATTCGCAGCGCAATAGCTCGAACTCGGGTCAGGCAACATATACCGTCAAGGACGGCGATACTCTCGGAGCCATTGCAGTCAAGCACAATATGAGCCTGTCGACACTGCTTAGCAAAAACAATCTCTCAGCTTCGAAGTCGATTTTCCCCGGTGATAAGCTCACCGTTTCTGGCAAGTCAACAAGCAACAACTCAGACTCTAAGTCGAGCTCCCCTAAATCAACATCGGGCTCCTCGACCTACACCGTCAAGAGTGGCGATACCCTCGGGGGAATCGCAGTCAAGCACGATATGAGCCTGTCGACCTTGCTCAGCAAGAACAACATTAGCTCCGGTAAGCACATCTTCCCAGGCGATAAACTCGTTGTTTCAGGCGGTTCCTCGGAATCGAAAAACACCGAAAAGAAGAGCTCACCAAAGAAGTCGGGCAACGCAACTTACACTGTCAAGAGTGGTGACACCCTCGGCGGCATCGCCGGTCAGCACGATATGAAGCTGTCTGCGCTGCTGAACTTGAACCCGCAGGTAAGCTCGCAGACTGCGCTGAAGATCGGTGAAAAACTCCGAGTCTCAGGTTCTTCGGTATCGCCAAATGGAAACATTGAAAAGAAGAAGGACCGTAAGATCGGTAATTCTTTCTTGGGCCGCACCTACCCAGATGCCACCGTGAACAGTGCCAACGAGAATAAGAATTACCTCGATTCCGTCTCGGTCCCAAGCCGCGACGAGATGAAAGCAATAATTCGTTCCACTGCGAACAGCATGGGAGTAGACCCGTCGCTCGCAATGGCACACGCCATGCAGGAGTCTGGCTTCGACATGCGTGCTGTATCCCCTGCTAACGCCCTTGGCACCATGCAGGTCATTCCAAGTACCGGCGAGTGGATGTCATCTCGTCTAGGACGCGATCTGAACCTTCTGAAGCCTCAGGACAACGTCGCAGCCGGTGTTGCTACGATTCGTTTCAACTTGGATAACACCAACAGCCTGGATGAAGCAATCGCATCCTACTACCAGGGCTTAGGTGGAGTTCGAAAGTACGGGATGTTCGAAGACACCAAGCGCTACGTTGCTAGCGTCAAATCTTTGATGAAGCAGTACAGCTAGACATAAGAAAATGCGGGTAGGTTCCTTTCGGAACTTACCCGCATTTTTTGTGCTCAGCCAAATTGTTTAGACACTATGATGATCTCTGCGATGTCGATGCAATGGCATCTCAATGACGACCTTGGTCCCTTGCGGTTCCGACTGCATCCACTGGATTTCACCAGATAATTCGCTAGTGACCAATGTGCGGACGATCTGTAGGCCCAAGCCTTCACGCCGTGGACCTGCCGGCAAACCATGCCCGTCATCCTGGATCACTACTCGTAGCCAGTCTTTACCATCGTGTCCGCTGTAGCGGTTAGCTAGCAGCCCGACCTCACCATCACGGTTCGCTAACCCGTGTTCAACCGCGTTTGTCACCAGCTCGTTGATGACCAGCGACAATGGAGTGGCTAAATCGGCGTCCAGCATCCCGAATTCACCTTCACGCCGGGTTGCTACACGCTGGCCGGGCGAGGCAATTTCGACGATCAGCCTGAATTGACGATCCATAAGATCATCAAATTTTACGGTTTCGTTCAGACCCTTAGATAGGAAGTCGTGTACCGAGGCGATGGTCGAGACACGACGCATTGCTTGTTCAAGGCCTTGTTTACCCTCGTCGGAGCTCATACGACGTGACTGCATACGCAGTAGGGCTGCAACCGTCTGCAAATTATTCTTCACCCTGTGGTGAATTTCGCGAATGGTGGCGTCCTTGGTGACGAGTTCTTTCTCCCGACGCCTAAGTTCGGTGACGTCTCGGCACAATACCAAGGCACCCCACCGTTTGGATTCATCACGAAGTGGAATGGCACGCAACGAGAGCGTCACTCCGGAGAACTCTACTTCGGTACGCCACGGCATTTTCCCTTGGAGTACTAGGGGCAAAGTTTCATCGACTACACGACGGTCACTAACCAGTGCCATCGTGAGATCTGCTAACGGTTGTCCTTGGAGCACTTCGGCTGCTCCCAAACGGCGGAAGGCCGACACAGCATTGGGGCTCGCATACTCCACCACACCGTCGACATTTAGTCGGATAAACCCGTCGCCCACTCGCGGCGCACCGCGACGCGACCCAGTGGGGCTTGCAAAATCGGGCCACAGACCACGAGTGCCCATGGTCAATAGGTCATCGGCGCTCTGCCGGTACACCAGTTCAAGATTTGAGGGGGTTCGAGCTTGATTTGGATCGAAGTGTGAAGTGATCACCGCAACCGATCGATGCTGACGCACCAATGGGATCGCTTGGACCGAGGTCAGGCCGGAGATCAGTTCTGCGCTTGGTTGCTCGGCAGATTTCTGCACCTTTTGGCTCTCCCAAGCCTGATCAACCATCATTCGCAGATCCTTGCGGATCCGTTCGCCCACAAAGTCGGTATGGAATACCGTGTGGGACGTTGACGGTCTTACGTGCGCGAGAGCCACGTAAGAACCGTCCCCGGTGGGGAACCAGAGAACCAAGTCTGCGAATGCTAGATCCGAGATTAGTTGCCAGTCCCCCACCAGTAGGTGCAGCCAGTCCTCATCACCGGGCCCGAGATTTGCGCGTTGACGTTGTTGCTCGGTAATGAGGGCCATTAGCGGGTGTTACCTCCGGACGATGGAACGCAGAAGGCGAAGGGCTACAGACAGCGACGCCATGTCGTCGCGTCCGAGGCTGTTTACTTCAGCAAACATTGTCTTCGCACGATCAAGGTTAGCCGCGTTTGCCTCTTCCCAGGCCGCAACACGCTCTGCCGGGTCGGCAATCTGTGCGCCGTTATCCAACACATTGCCTGTGAGGTCCACAAGCGTCGTGTACAGATCATCACGCATTGCCGCACGAGCCAAGGCCTGCCAGCGGTCTGAACGAGGCAACTTGGTGATTCGGTTCAGCAAATCATCGGCACCAAATTCGTTGTAAAGCACGAAGTAGGTCTCAGCGATCTGCTGCGCTGAATACTCTGAGCGACCCACTAGATCGGCAATATCTAGCAACGTGTAGGACTCAAACTGCGAGGCCCACATGCTGGCCCGATGCTCATCGATTCCATTGCTGACGGCGTCTAGCTGCCATTCGGTGTATCGCTCAAGATCCGAGCCCACAAGGAAGGTCGGCAAGCTTTTACGTAGCTGGCTGACAATCGGCTCGTAGGTGTGCACGATGTCATCTACCGGCTGCTGCTGATCGACGCGGTTGATGAACCAACGGGTCGTACGATCGAGCAGACGGCGCATGTCATGGTGCTGACGTCCCCAGTATTCGACGTCCGTGCCGGCCCGCTGGACGTTGATCGCAGCGAACTGACGGTCGAAGCCGTATACATCGCGCAGTGCGGTGAACATCTTTGCGATCTGGACCTCATTGGCACCAGTCTCTTCCATGGCACGGAAGACATAGGTGACGCCACCGATATTGATCATGTCGTTGGCGACAACCGTCGCAATGATTTCACGACGCAACGGGTGCGTCTCCAACTGGTCCCCAAAACGCTCAACGAGCTGTTCTGGGAAGTAGCGGCGCAACGTTGCAACGTAGTACGGATCATCTGCCAGGTCTGATTCGGCTAACGCGTGGGCGAGCTGAATTTTAGCGTAGGCGGCGAGCACCGAAATTTCTGGTGCAGTCATTACTCCACCGGAGTTCTTGCGCTCTTCGAGTTCCTCGTTACTTGGAAGGAATTCCAATTCACGATTCAGATCCGCGTGCTCCTCCAACCACTGCATGAGTCGTTCGTAAGCTGGAGCCCAAACTTTCGCTGCATGCTTCTCGTTGAGTAGCAATACGTTCTGATCGAAGTTGGTCTGCAAGACCAGGTCGCCTACGTTGTCGGTCATGGACAAGAGGAACTCGCTTCGTTCCTCAGCGGTCAGCTGGCCGGCCTTGATCTGGCGATCAACGAAGATCTTGATATTCACTTCGCGGTCAGAGGTGTCAACACCAGCCGAGTTATCAATCGCGTCGGTGTTGAGCACAACACCATTTTGCGCGGCTTCGATACGGCCAAGTTGGGTCATGCCAAGGTTTCCGCCCTCACCAATAACCTTGACTCGGATGTCTCGTCCATCAACGCGGATCGCGTCGTTTGCACGGTCTCCAACCTGCCCGTGAGTTTCGGCGCTAGATTTCACATACGTGCCGATACCGCCGTTGTATAACAAGTCGGCCGGGGCCGACAAGATGGCCTTGAGCAATTCGTTAGGGCTCATCTTGGTCACCGAAGCGTCCAAGCCAAGAACTTCACGAACCTGTGCGTTGATGGGGACCGATTTCAGGCTGCGGGAGTAGACCCCGCCACCTTCGGAGAGCAAGTCCTTATTGTAATCAGCCCAGCTAGAGCGAGGTAGATCGTACAAGCGCTGACGCTCGACAAAAGCTGCCTCTGGCTCAGGATTTGGATCCAAGAAAATATCGCGGTGGTCAAAGGCTGCCACCAGCTTCACCGTGCGGGTTCGCAGTAGGCCATTGCCAAAAACGTCACCGGACATGTCGCCCACGCCTACGGCGGTGAATTCTTCACTCTGTGTGTCTACACCCAGCTCGAAGAAGTGACGCTTGACCGATTCCCATGCACCACGAGCGGTAATTCCCATGCCCTTGTGGTCATAGCCCACCGACCCGCCGGAGGCGAACGCGTCGCCTAACCAGTGGCCCTTATCTTGCGAGATCGAGTTTGCGATATCGGAGAAGCTTGCAGTTCCCTTATCCGCTGCGACAACAAGATATGTATCGTCACCGTCGCGACGCACTACATTCTCCGGGTACGCAACGTGTTCTCCGTTTTCATCGGTGATCAAGTTGTCCGTCAGGTCCAACAAGGTCTTGATGAAGATTCGGTAGGAAGCTTTGCCTTCTTCCATCCACGCTGCACGGTCCACGGCAGGATTAGGCAGTTGCTTAGCGTAGAAACCACCCTTGGCACCGGTTGGAACGATGACTGAGTTCTTTACCATCTGTGCCTTGACCAGACCCAGTACTTCGGTGCGGAAGTCTTCTCGACGATCCGACCAGCGCAGGCCGCCACGAGCCACCGCGCCGAATCGGAAATGAACGCCTTCTACACGTGGCGAGTAGACCCACATTTCGTGTTTTGGACGTGGGAATGGTGCGAAGTCAATTTCTTCTGGAGCCAACTTGAAAGCGAGCGCCACACCATCAGCGAAGTAGTTGGTGCGCTTGGTTGCTTCGATGACCTTTACGAACCGACGAAGAAGAGTGTCGGCGTCCAGAGTCGGTACGTTCTCCAGTGCCTCGGTGATCTGCGCATGTGCTTGGTCGCGTGCCGAAGTCGAAGCCTCAGCGGACAAGGAAGGATCAAAGGTTGCCTGGAACAGTGCAACGATTCCGTGAGTTACCGCGGAATTGTTCACCAGAGTCGAAGCAATGAACCCCGTGGAGTTCGAGACGCCCAGCTGCAACAGGTAGTGAGCGTAGGCGCGAAGCATCGCCACTTCTTGCCAGGTGAGGCCTTCTCGCAGTACTAGTGCGTTTAGCTTGTCCGATTCAGCTGCCGAACGAACCACTGCCGAATATGCGTCGGCAACTTTGCCTTCGATGGCAGAGAAATCAACGTCGGGATCAACCTGCAAGCCCATGTCATAGATATAGCGTTCCCCCAGACCGTCTGGGCTCAACTCGAATGGTCGTTCGTCGACGACATCCAGTCCCAGATCTTGAAGCACAGGCAGGATACGCGAGAGCAGCAATGGACGATCAACAAAGATCTTCATGCGCTTGGTGACCGGAGAGCTCTCATCAAAAGGTGCGTCGTAGAACGAAACTACCGGACCCTGATGCTCCGGGGCATTCAACTCGGTGAGCAAATCGATGTCGGCCAGTGCGTCTTCAATTTCGAATTGCACCTTGTATGCCTCGGGGAAAGCACCGGCCCAAGCATTTGCCAACTGGTTAGCATCTCCCGAAGAGAGGCTAAGGCGTGCGGTGTCCGTGATCGCATCGCTCCACGAACGAACAGCCTTAGCGATACGGTCTTCCAGCGCCTTACGGTCCACGACCGGGGCAAGCCCGTGGTGTTGCAGGCGCAGGCGGTAGAAGAGACGAACCAGCGCACCAGCACCAAGTTGTGCCTCGTATTCGGTGGATACCGGGTTGAAGCTTGAGGCAAGTTCCTTTTCAATACGCTGACGCACATCGGTAGAGAATCTGTCACGAGGCAGGTACACCATTGCGGTCACAAAACGCCCGTAAGAGTCGGTGCGCAAGAAGACCGAGGTACGCCGACGTTCCTGCAGTCGCAGAATACCCAAAGCGATTTCGGTGAGTTCTTCAATTGAAATCTGGAATAGTTCATCGCGCGGGTACGCTTCCAGAATCGTGACAATGTCCTTGCCCGAGTGCGAATCGCCAGCAAAGCCAGTGTTTTTTAGTACTGCTTCAACCTTTTCACGAACCACCGGTACGGTCTTCACGCTTGAGGTATAAACCTTCGAAGCGAAGAGGCCGATGAAACGACGTTCGCCGTTGACCTCGCCGTTAGCATCAAAGCTCTTCACACCCACATAATCGAGGTAGACCCCGCGGTGCACTGTGGAGCGTGAGTTGGCTTTGGTAATGATCAGAGCGCTCTTATCGCGGGCCATGGCACGTCCGCGCTTAGTCAAATGCTGTGGACCCTGATTCTCCAGTTCACGCATCAAACCTAGACCGCTGCCTTCTCGGGCAACCAGAACATCTTCACCGTGCTCGGTGCTGAGATCGTAATGACGGTATCCCAAGAAGGTGAAGCGGCCATCAGACATCCAGTTCAGCAGCTCAACGGCCTGATCTAGTTGCGCGATGTCCCCTGCATTTGCGGTCTGTGGCAATGTTGCAGCGATGTCTTTTGCACGATCAAGCATGGCTGGCCAGTCTTGGACAGCGATACGCACATCCGACAAAACCTTATTTAGGTTTTCGACGATGGTCACGGCTTCTTCGTCGCTCAGGTCCCGAGCGACCTCCACCGAGATCCACGATTCAACCTTAGTGTGGGTATCAAGGGAGGTCAGTGTGCTGAGATCTGACAGTGCGGCAGTATCTCCACTGGCAACATGCTGTAATCCAGAGTGTGACAGCTTCTTGATGAACCCACTCTCGCGGTCACGCGAGACCACGAATGTTGGGTGAACTACAAGCTGGATGGGCGCCGCTAGACGAACCAATTCCGCGGTGACGGAGTCAACCAAAAAGGGCATGTCATCGGTGACGATATGTACCACCGAAACGCCGTTGTTGCGGGTGATAGATACGTTAGCCGTGTCAACGTCACGACCATATCCAATTTCCAAGTGTGCAGCCACTCGCGCTTCAAGTTCGTCGGGCGTGTACGCCGCAACGTCCTCTTGCGCGGTTTGCCCATAGTACTCGCCCACCAACTGCGTGGTGAGTGTCGCATCCATAAATGATTCTGACATGTTGGATTCCGACGAGTTCAAGTGAACGCCTCCAAGAACGAAATTCTTATCAATCCGCGTCTTTGCGGATCTCCGATGTAATCCACACTACCGTGTTTTCGTTTGGTCAAGTTCATGCCTTTAGCCAAATCGACGACTCAACCGTTTCTTCCTCTTATCCAAAGATTTAATCCCCACCAAACCCTTGATTTCAGTACGCAATGTACTTTTGGGGGCAATTTCAGCCAAAGGTGATCCAGCAAGCAACGCGGCGTTACAGCTCACGGTGTCCTGTGGGAGATAGCCAGCAATAGTATGGCGCGGTCCAAACCGGTCCCATGCTTCCAAAAGACGGCGTTTGGGGCTGTGACCAGTATTGGCAGTGCCAAGCTTGTTGAAAAGAATTTGAAGTTCAACGCCCGGTATTTGTTCTTCAAACTCATCGATGGCTCGAAGTGCACGAGGAATTCCCACACTATCGGCTGCAACAACCATGAAGACCTCATCAGAACTACGCAGCATTTCTACAGTTACCGCATTCCGCTGCGGTGCTTGCGTGTCAAAGCTGAGTTGCTCGTCTAATTCGATGGGTGATGCCACATCCAGCACCACCAGATCATGATGTTCACGAAGCACTTCGGTGGCACGGCGTAAAGCTGACGCACGTACTTCTGGCCACCTGCTTGCTCGAGGTAAACCGGTAGCCACTTTGATGACTACCGCTGCAACCTCGACGCTAAGACATGTTGCAGCCAAACGGGCTGGTTCTTTGGATCCCGAATCAATAACTCGGCACAATTGGGCGATTGACGCAGACTCATCTAATAATCCCAGTTGTATCGAAATCGAGGCAGCGAAAGTGTCCGCGTCTAGGATCACCACCGATTGCCCTGCAAGGGCTGCTTCCACCGCATAGTTCAAAGCAACGGTGCTTCGCCCTGGCGAACCTGGCGCTCCCCAAAAACACACAATTTTTCCGGTCGCGTCATCGGTTTCCGTACCGTTTGGCGCTAAGTTCCCGGTATCTGATCTCGCCGGATGGGTCAGTTCACGAAGCGTTCGCAGTACAAGTGGTTCTAATTCAATCATCGAGATGTTTGGTTCAACTTCCAGAAGACCGGTAATTATGTTCTCGGTCCGCGGCTTGTCGTCAAGGAGCACCAAGACAGTTTGGAGAGCGGCTATCGCATCAATCTGTTCAACAGGGGGCAAAAGCTCTCGGCCCGAAACCAACAGCACGTCTACCGCGCCAACAGCACATACTGCAATTGCTTCAGCAACATCTTCACACACGCGTGTCACCATAAGCTCGCCTCGGTAGCCTTCGATTTGGCGCACCACATGCTCATCATTTCCTAAGACAACGACGGTGATACTCATTGCTGGGTTCCGGCAGGATTGTAGATAACAATAATTCTTGATTCGTTAGCTAGCGCTTGGAGCAAAGGTTCAAGGTGGGTCGGTTCGACGAGCAGTTCCAGATTGGTACCGGTTTGGTTCACCAGTCCGCCAGCTCTGGCCACTCTGGCAGAGACCTCAACCATGCTCGCTAGTTGTTCTGGCACTCCATAGGTTGATCCTGCTTTTTCACGCTGCGCGATCCACACGTCCACAAAACTCCCCGGAGTGATAGCGGGTGTTAGATCTGCTGGAAGTTCAATATTTATTGGACGGCGTGAGCCTAAATCATTGTGCGTGATCGAGGAGTTCGGTATGAACTCTCCTGCTCCGATAAACGTATTGGCGCGTGCCTCACTGATCAATTCCGGGTTCGCTGCTAGATATTGTGTGTCTGACTCACCAAGTTGGACGTTTTCAATCCTGAGGTTTTGAAGCGTTAGCTCCTCCCCTAGTGTGATGTTGGCACCTGCGACATAGACCTCTGTCGTATGGTTCAGCTCGCGGACCAAATATACGGTGCCAACCACCGAAGCGACCACCAGTACTGCACCCAGAGCGAGTCGAGGATCCTTCCAGGTAGGGCGTTTGACCCGGGCCGCTGTTGTTGAACGAGATGCGCTACTACTCTGTTCACCAATCATTGTTTATCCTTTGACCGCGCTAGTTGCTTATTTCGCGAGCCTACGACAACTTGCGCACGCTGTGAACCCTTTGCCGTGAGGGTGTGGATTAAGTCGACCCTGCGACTTGGAGCCATCCTATGGTTTCCAAAGGTAAAAGTTGATAGCCAGTGATATTGCGATCACGTGCATATTCATCGCGCGGATGAATAGCGATGATGAGGAAGTCTGCGCCTACCTGCCACAATGTTCCTTCGGCAACCAGCTGGCCGCTGACATCGTAAATAACGACTCGTTGCCGATCGCGTAATACGCCACGAACTACGGCCGCAAATTTTATCGGGGATAAACGGCCACCCTGATTCAATTTCATCGATGGCACTCCGAGCGACCGTAATGCTAGCCAGCGAACCAACCATCGCGTCCCGTCGTTTTCCAAACAGAAGTACTCGGTGGCAACCGGTCCGAGCCGGGCATTGAGTTCTACTCCCCCGGTCAGCTTGACGTCCACGGTTGAGCTCTGCATCTCCAACAGACGGTTACGCATGTTTTCGGTAGCGCGCTCAACTCGGATACCTTCAGCTATTTCATCGCGTAATTGCGCTGCATGTTGTGCTTCCGCTTGCGCCTCAAGGTCTTCAAAGAAAGATTCCCACCGCATGCGCCAACTGTACGAGAGAAGAGTTTATTGCGAAACCCTCTTCCCTAAATTGACTTAAAGTGTCATGATCGATATCTAATAACATCAAATTGCATCTAACTCAACTAAGTGAGGCAAAGCAATGATCCGTCACAGGAGGACCTTCATCATTTGTTTGCTAGTCTCTGCTTGCTCTGTAGTTGCCCTTGCCGTGCTCGATTGGGTACGTTCCACCGGTCCGCGCTTCGAAGCGGACGGCGACCTCTTGCAGAACTCATTGATTCTTTTTCTCTGTGCGGCAGGCATCTGTGTGTTAACGGGTCTTCTCGCCTACGCAACGCTGCGCATCGCTATCTTCGCAGCACGACGCGGACATACCGGACTTTTAGAACTCTTTTGCCAGATAGCCCCAACGCTGACCCGTCGGATCTTAGGCTCCGTTGTGGGCACTAGCTTGGCATTCGCCTCTACCGGGCTCGCCCAAGCCGCACCCTCTGCCATTGCGCAAGTTTCCTCTTCTCAGAGCGAAGAACTTGCGGCGTTTTCAGATGACAGAGTTGCGGTGAACGCACAACCGAATACGACTGTTCCCACCCCTGGCTGGTTGCCCGGCTCGCTAAGTATTCCGATGAATCGGTTGATGGGTTCGGGAAAAGAGCGCAATCGGCCAGTACCCGATAAGGAAGTAGTGATCGTTGCGTCAGGGCAAACGCTGTGGAGCATTGCCCAACAAATGTTGCACAGCGACGGGTCGTCTGCAGAGATTGCCAAGTTGTGGCCGCAAATATACGAGATGAATCGCGAGGTGATTGGAGAAGATCCGAATATGCTCCAGCTCGGTCTTGAGCTGAAACTACCCGTTATCAACTAAGGAGGAAACCAAAGTGAGTATTGAATCAGACACGATCACCGAGCTCAGGACCGAATCGGCCAATCAAACTTGCGCCAATGTTCCGCTGCGTATCGCTTCAGGACATCGTGAGAATAATAAAGCGAGATCGCCCCAGCAAATTTCGTTGGCAATGGATCGGATCTTCCGCCGCCATGCGGTGACTACCTCCGAACGCAAAACCGTAATCGAGCTCTCACACGCTGTGTCTCGGGCCGTCTTTGAGATCATCGCCGGTTACCGCTCGGTGGGTCAATTAGCGTTTGTTATGGAACCCGAATGCGTGAAGAAACTTCGTGCCCAAGCGATTCTGCAAACCGGAGGATATACACTTCAGCCCGAACCCGGGACGAGTCATGGGCAAGTCCGATCACTGCACCTTTGGCCCACACTCTCTGGAGCCTATGAATGTTCGGTAATTATCGCGTTTAAACACCGCGTCCGCGCCGTAGCTCTCAGAATTGAGCCATGGCACGGACGGTGGCAGATCACAAGCGTCGAAACAATTTAGCGGCGCTTGGCCTTCTTGTTTTTCTTGGCTGCCTTAGCGGGATTGGAAGCCTGTTCAGCCTGAGTGCTAGCTTCACCGTCTTCGTCGGGCCCAGTGAACTGCAAGTTCTTTGGAGAAGCTGGCGTTTGTACCGCCGCAGGGCCGTCAGTATTGGTCTCGCTACTGGTAGGAACTTCGAGATTGAACAATGTTCCGATGCTTTCCTCGCGAATGGATTCCATCATGGTCTGGAACATGGTGAAGCCCTCGCGCTGATACTCGACCAATGGGTCACGCTGTGCCATGGCACGAAGGCCGATGCCTTCCTTGAGGTAATCCATTTCGTAGAGGTGCTCTTGCCATTTACGTCCAATGGTAGAAAGCACTACACGGCGCTCAAGATCACGCAGAACCTCAGAGCCAATGGCTTTTTCACGAAGTTCATACTGGTACTTAGCATCGGAAAGAATTTCCGTCTCCAAGAACTTTGGCGTTAGATGCCCCAGCCCGTTGACCTCTTCGACAACCTCGTCGATGGTCAAGCCGATGGGATAGAGCTGCTTGAGGTTCGTCCATAGCTGCTTCAGATCCCAGTCATCAGGATTACCAACCAAAGTCACTTCATTAACCATGGCGGTGACAACATCTTCGAGGAAGTGACCTACCTTCTCGTCGATATTGGCACCCTCTAGGATGGCACGACGATCAGCATAAATTGCTTCACGCTGACGGTTCATCACGTCGTCGTATTTCAGCACGTTCTTACGCTGTTCGGCGTTTACGCCTTCAACCTGAGCCTGAGCAGATTCGATTGCCTTAGAAACCATTTTTGATTCGAGTGCCACGTCATCTGGCATCGATGGATTGTTCATAATGCGTTCGGCCATACCGGAATTAAAGCGTCGCATCAGATCGTCGGTCATCGACAGGTAGAAACGCGATTCGCCCGGGTCACCCTGACGGCCGGCACGACCACGAAGCTGGTTGTCGATACGACGCGATTCGTGACGCTCAGTACCGAGTACGTAAAGTCCACCGAGTGAGGTGACTTCTTCCGCTTCGCTGGCAACGGTCTTTTTGGCCTTCGCAAAGACCTCGTCCCATAATTTGTTGTACTCTTCGGGATTATTCTCTGGATCTAGTCCGCGACGTTCCATCTCCGCTACGGCTAGGAACTCGGCGTTACCACCGAGCATAATATCGGTACCACGGCCAGCCATGTTGGTGGAGACGGTGACGCCGTTTTTACGACCTGCCATAGCGACTACGGCCGCTTCACGCGCGTGTTGCTTAGCGTTGAGTACTTCGTGGCGAATGCCTCGCTTAGCGAGCAGACGCGAGAGATACTCACTCTTTTCCACGCTGGTGGTACCAACAAGGATTGGCTGGCCACTTGCGTGACGTTCAGCGATATCTTCTACAACGGCGTCAAACTTAGAGATTTCATTCTTATAGATCAGGTCAGCCTGATCGTTTCGAATAGCCGGGCGGTTAGTGGGGATTTCCACCACGCCGAGCTTGTAGGTGCCCATGAACTCGGCGGCTTCGGTCTGAGCCGTACCTGTCATGCCCGAGATCTTTTCGTACATGCGGAAGTAGTTCTGCAACGTAATAGTGGCCAAGGTCTGATTTTCAGCCTTGATGCTGACATTTTCCTTGGCTTCGATTGCCTGGTGCATACCTTCGGAGTAACGACGACCTTCAAGTGCACGTCCGGTATGTTCATCAACAATCATGACTTCGTCGTTGACTACGACGTAGTCCTTATCCTTCTTGAACAGTTCCCTTGCCTTGATGGCGTTATTCAGGAAACCGATCAATGGCGTGTTGTTCGACTCGTAGAGGTTATCGATACCTAAATAGTCTTCGACTTTTTCGATGCCTGCTTCGAGCACACCAATGGTGCGCTTCTTCTCGTCGACCTCATAGTCGTCATCGCGGTCAAGGCGCTTCACGATTTTAGCGAATTCGGTGTACCAGCGGTTTACGTCGCCCGAAGCCTGACCCGAAATGATCAGTGGCGTACGAGCCTCATCAATCAGGATCGAGTCGACCTCATCAACGATGACAAAGTTGTGGCCACGCTGAACGAGTTCTTCCTTATTCCAGGCCATGTTGTCGCGCAGGTAGTCAAAGCCGAATTCGTTATTCGTACCGTAGGTAATGTCGTTTTCGTACTGCTTACGGCGAGCCGCAGGATCCATATTCGACAAGATGCAACCGCAGCTCAAACCGAGGAACCGGAAGACACGTCCCATAAGCTCTGATTGGTACTGCGCCAGGAAGTCATTGGTCGTCACCACGTGGACGCCCTTACCGGTCAGCGCATTGAGGTAAGCCGGTGCTGTCGCAACCAAGGTCTTACCTTCACCGGTACGCATTTCAGCGATATTACCCAGATGCAATGCGGCGCCACCCATGAGCTGTACGTCAAAGTGCCGCATGCCAAGGACTCGGTCAGAGGCTTCGCGCACCGCAGCAAAAGCTTCCGGAAGCAAAGCTTCGAGCTTCTCGCCTTCGGCTAGACGAGCACGGAACTTATCGGTTTCGGCTTTAAGCTCCTCATCCGACATTTCGCGAAATTCGTCTTCCAACGTATTGATCGTGTCGGCGTAAGCTCGAAGAGTCTTTAAAGTCTTCTTGTCGCCGGTACGTAAAATACGCTCTAGCAATGATGCCACGTGGTAGCTCCCAATATCTCAAGCACAGTAAATTCTGGCGTCTTTAGTCTACGTGAGGGAAACAGCACAATCTGCTATTTCCCGGGGCGATTTGATGTTCTACAAGCGAAAAAGAACTGCACTGACAGCCCGTTCACAGAAAATATTTCACTTCGCCTAAGCCGAGCCAATTGGCCATCCGCTCAAGTTCAAAATCGAGGGCCGCAGAAACTTCAGTCGGCGCATGACTCTCGTAATGCACCGAATTTACCTGTAATTCGCCGCCCGCGCGGTCCGCTTTTAGATCGACCCTACCAATGAAGCGGTCACCGTAAAGCATCGGAAATGCATAGTAGCCATACCTCCGCTTATCCTTAGGCACATAAATTTCGACACGGTATTCGAAATCAAAAAATAGTTCCAGGCGTCGCCGGTTGAAGACCATGGAATCGAATGGGGCCAATAAGCGCAGATCAGGTACGATATTCCGAGGAATTTTTGTCTCTGGCAACAGATAGCACTGTTCATTAATGTCTTGAACTTGCACCTTCTGGACTAGCCCGTGCTCTGCTAGAGATTCCAAAGCACTTCCCACTTCCTTTAGCGGAAGTCGGAAGTACTCTGCAATGCAGTGCTTAGTCCCGATCCCCTGGGCCGAAAGGGATTCCAAGACTAACCTTCGCAGCGCGTCTTCTTTAGCTCTACTTTCTACGTTCTGAAGAGTAGGCAGGACTACTTGCCCTAAAGCGAACAATCGTTCAAATCGTGAGTTTCTGCCTAACGCGAGAATTTTTCCCTGAGCAAAGAGCGATTCAGTGACGATCTTGGTGTCATTCCAATTCCATCCCCAGTGTTCTCGATCTTTCATCGCCGCTACGTCCAGAGCAATACTCAATTCACGAGCACTGGTGCCTGGGTGTGCTTCGAGATAGACAAGCACTCGGTCAGCCAATGCACTGAGCTCACTATCAAAACTTTCCGAACGGTCTACCCAGCGACGGCGCTGCCACGGAATAAGGTCCGGCACCAGATCACTACGCACATAACTGGCCTCATGAGCCCAGTATTCGGTGATTGGCCCATGCTGTTGCGACACAAGCGTGTCTAAAAGCGTGGTGTCGTAATGACCTAATCTTACGAACAGTGGAACGTAGTGGGCTCGCTTGACCACATTGATCGAATCGATCTGCAATTGCGCAATCCTGCCAAGAGTTCCTTTGAGATGCCTTGGGGAGATTTTTGCTTCGGTGCGGGGACGAGACAGACCTTGGGCGGCCAACGCGATTCTGCGGGCTTGAGGTAAGCCCAGAGTGCGTTGACCGCCCAGGTCGTTCGAGTTGTTAATGACTAACCCTCAGTTGCCAAAGCCTTATCGCGGTAGCCGCGAATTTCGGTTGGCAGTTCGTCGCTTTCACTCAATGAAGGGTCAAGGGTGATCACACCGTACTGGTACTGGGTTCGTCCGTAAACTACCGAGTGCGCACCGGAGGCTTCATCGATGAACAGGTAGAACGGGTGCCCAACTAGCTCCATGCGGTCTACTGCATCATCGACACTCATGACTTCTGCTGGGAAGACCTTGCGGCGAATAACAACTGGTGAGTATTCCGCTTCCTTCTCGTTAGCCTGAGCCTCAGCGATTGCTTGTGCTTCGAGAGTTTCTTCAACCAGCGACTTGCCGCTTTGCACTACCGGCAACGTACTGGTCGCCTCGTGAACTGCGATCGGCGCATGGTTTCCGCGATGCACTTTCTTCTTGTCACGTGCCTTGCGCAGTCGTTCAAGGAGCTTTGCGAATGCAATGTCGAATGCCGCAAATTTATCGGCTCCACGGGCTTCAGCACGAATGGCCGGCCCCTTGGAAACGACCGTCAATTCGACGCTGAGCGCTGTGCTCTGATTGCGTGCATGTGTTTCCTGGACAACTTTCACATCGATGCGCTGGACCTTACTGGCCAGCTGATCAACTTTCGTGATTTTCTCGTCCACGTACTCACGGAATCGATCCGAAACGGTGATATTACGTCCGCTGTAATTCAGCTCCATGGTGTCCTCCAATAGGGAGTCGGGTGACACAACAGCCCGGGGGTTTCCTCCCCCAAAGGCTGAAGATGGGCCTTCGCTGCATCTGTGATGCAACCCATACTTCACCCTATGCCACTTCCGTCAAGATTCAAGTACCCAACCGCTAGATTTCATATCGCGTTCAGCGAAATCGTTTAGTCCTCGTCATCGATAGGGGGTTTCGTATAGGCAAGAACGACCGCACCAACCACGTCATAACCGGCGTCAAAACAGGCAATCGCAGCTTTGCGCAACGTAGCTCCGGTAGTAGTTACATCATCGATCAGGAGGATCGGCTGCCTTAGTTCTGCCGGAATTTCGGCAATCAACGGCGAGTCGCCACCACGTCGAGCCGAACCTGACTTAGATTTCTGCGCTCCGCTCAAAAGACGCCCGAACCGATAATGCAACAAGGGTGCCGTTCGAGTGTGCGCGGCCAGAAGGCCCCTACGTTGCGCCTCGTGCAGCATCACCTGGACCGGACGATAGCCACGAGTACCTATGGCACGCACTGAGCTGGGCATGGGAACCAACAACGTGGGTTGATCGAATAGTCGAGGAGGGCAGGCAGTGTTAATTGCGGCGGCCAGAAACGGCGCAAATTCTTGTGCCAAAAAATAGCGTTGCTGATTTTTGAAGGACAAGATCGCGCGGGCCAACTCGTTACGATAAATGCCGGTCGCACTGACCGGTAGCTGCCATTGAAGAGTAGGTAATTCAACATAGAACTGGAGTTGCTCACCGAGTGGGGGCAAAAATAATTGCTGGTGAACCTTGCGCCGGCATTCGGGGCAAAGCCGAAAATCGGCACGCTCGCAAATTGCACAACTCGCAGGTAATAAAAGGTTTATCGTTTCGCGCACTGCAAACATCAGCCACCCAACACTGCGCGAATGTATTTGAGTGTCCAGAAAATTCAGTAGGCGTGACGGAACCGGCATACCTCAAGCTTGGAGGTGCTCGGTGCGTACGCAGTGAACTATTGGCGGTTTGTGGACTCAGCCCGGGTAGGCGACGTCTTTGGCATAATCATCTAGCGCATGCCAAGAATTGCCCACTCGAGTATAAAGTTCCTCGCTGGTTTCGGCATATACCGGTCGGAGGTCGCCTACACCAGAAGTTATACCGGTCATTCCCAGCAGAAGCCCCAAGCGTTCCGAACCATGTTCAAAGGTGAGCTGCTCGGCAGCTACCTGTTCGGTGGTGCTCAGTTTAGCCACGATAATTGACCGGTCCGAGTCCCAGACCGCCGTTGATACCGGAACGGAGGGGTAGACCTTCATTGGTTCATCGCTCAGGCCACGCGGAACGCCATCGGCGTCACGCACTATTCCGGCAATGTATACGGTTGATTCATTGTTCTTCTCGGCAACAATCAACGCCCTGGCCCCATCTCGGGAAATCGATAGCGAGGTTACTTTCGTATCCTCAAGCCACGACACGCTAATCGGGCGGGCTTCGCCTTGCCCGGCCACGTCTTCCGGAACTACTAGTAAGGGATGCTCCGCCGCGTTGTCCGCTGTCCAGGTCCAGCCAGCCACATCAATCGATGGCCGGATAAATGCCCCGCCTGTTGCGGCCAGTCCAACTCTTCCACTTTCATCGATTGTCATCAATTGAGTGGATTTACCGTTCAGGAAAGCATATCTATTGCCCACCGCTGACATAGCCGGGTTGCGCGGGTGATAAGCCGAGATGTCTGGCACGCCACCGACGGGAATAATCGAACGTCCCTTGACGTACACCAGCGACTCGTTGGAGATCGCGATGAGTGTGTCTGGAGTACTTGGATTAATTTGCGCGGTAACAAAGTTCGCTGCTGGAGCGCCCAGGGTTACTTCGGTTTCCTCTTGCAACATGCGCACAGTACTGACCGAGGACAAGGCGGTCAGCGTTTGCTCTAGTTGTTGCTGCATCAATTGCTTCGCACGGTCGGAGGATTCCCGAATGCTTTCGGCGCTAAGGTCAACCGTCGCCACACCGTCTTGTACCGGCACTGCTGAACGCACAAGAGTGCTAGCTGGAGAAAAAGCAGAAACTACAGCGTTCTGCAGATAGGGTGCGGGGCCGGCCAGCAGCGCTTCCACCATGGAAGTCGTGGTGCCGGCGCCAGAGGTGAACCACCGGACGTCAGGCACCAAATAGTTGAAACTGGAGTCGTAAAAATAAATAGTCTGGGGCGAGAAAATCTTGCTGAAGGAGCTTGACTCAAGCATGATGCCGTCTGGGGCCTTTGAGATCCGCCATTGGTCTTCGACCTTGGTCACTTCAACATCCACCGCACGCGTGGAGTGCTCTGGTTCCTGGGTATAGACGCCCATCGCATCTATTTCGCCTGATATTTCAAGCTGTATCGTATACCGATTGCTGTCGGCCCCGGTCAGCACGTTCATTGCCTCGTAAATCAGGGTGCGGCTATCACCTCGCCAGTCGGCACCCAGTTCGGGAGTCATGAATTCGCGTGAGAGCGCATAATCTTCAAGGACCGAACGCCCGGCCTCAACAAACCCCTCAACGATACGCCGCGCGTCCGATCCCTCAGTGGGGCCTTGCGCGTCGAAGCGGAAGGGCTGGGACTCTTCCTGATTAGACTCGGCCTCGATCTGTTGCACCATCGAATTGCGCGGAATAGTAGCGCAACCAGCCAGTACTAAGAGTCCGGTCAGTATGAGTGCCAGGAGCTGAGGTAGACGTAGGCGCATTATTTACTCTCCCCTTGGCCGTCTGTTGGATCCATAGGTTTGAGGGAAATTTCATCCTCAATCAAAATATCTTCGTCATCCAAAATCAGTGGGGTGTAACCAATCTTTGGCACTTCGCCGGTCAGCGGGAAGGAATCCCCAAGCAATCCAACGATCTCTTCGGTCACGGACGGTTCCAGAGGAAGCGGTGAGGAGGAAATGGAATCGAATTCGGTTCGAGGTAAGGTGAGCCGGAATACCGATCCAACACCCTTCTTTCCCCAGGTTTCCAAACGTCCATCATGCAAGCGAGTGTCTTCCATAGAAATGGAAAGTCCCAGGCCGGATCCGCCCGTGGTGCGAGCGCGAGCCGGATCTGCGCGCCAGAATCGATCAAAAACGTGCTGGCTGGCTTCGGGACTCATACCGATGCCGTAGTCACGCACGGTGACCGCAACGGATGAGTCATTCTGTCCGATGGTGATATCAATGGGGTTCTGCTCACCATGCTCCACCGCGTTTAACACCAAGTTTCGTACAATGCGCTCCACTCGACGCGGATCAAATTCTGCGACACAGCCCTCCGCCGGGGCGTTAAATCGAATGATCGAACCGTACTCATCAGCGACCGGAGTGGCAATGTCGATCACCTTACGAACGATGACATTTAAATCAGTAGATTCACGATCAAGCACCGCGACTCCTGCATCGAACCGGGAGACTTCAAGCAGATCGTTGAGCAGGTTCTGGAATCGCTCGATTTGTTCGTACATCAGCTCCGCGGAACGTGAGGTGAGCGGATCAAAGTTTTCGCGTGCGTCGTGAATCAGCTCGGCGGCCATTCGCACCGTCGTGAGCGGGGTACGCAATTCATGAGAAACGTCTGAAACAAAACGCTGTTGCATAGCCGAAAGATTATTTAGCGCAGTGATCTGTTCTTGCAGAGACTGCGCCATGTGGTTAAAAGCGGTTCCCAGGCGTGCGACCTCGTCTTTACCTGCAACTTTCATTCTGCGATCAAGATCGCCGGCGGCAATACGTTCCGAAACATAAGCGGCATCGGCCACGGGGCGAACTACTGTTCGGGAAACAGACCAAGAAATGAAACCGACGACCAACAGGAGCACTAGACCAGTAAAGGCCATGGCACGGTTGATGAACTCTAAGGTGCTTTGCACGCTGGATAAGTCATAGACCAGATACAGTCCGTATTCACGACCTGGTGGGATCAGTACCTTGGTGCCGATAATAATCCCGGGTTGCCGGTCAGAATCCACGCCGAGCTCAATGGAACGCCAGAAAATCCCCGAATTGCTCTGTACGCTTTCGGCAAGATCTTCGGGAACAACGCGAGTTGTCAAGGAGCCTGACGCCGTTGGTCCTACATACAGGTTCTCATCGCCCGCCACCGGAACTGGTTTAAGTACAAAGTCACGGATCACCGTGGCTCCATCACCTTCAAGCGTGGCCAGTGTCGAGTTGACCAATGACTGGGTAGAGACACGGTCGGTGGTTGATGCCGATTCCAAAATAGAACGCGCCTGGGTCAGGCCACGTTCAGATTCTTTGGAAATCTGGTTGAAGCGTTCGCTGAAAAGCGCAGAGGAAATCTGGTTGGAAAGAAAGGCGCCGGCTGCTAACAGCGCTAATGAGGTAAAGAGCAGGGTGGAAATCACCGTGCGATACATCAAGTGTCGCTGCCAGCGCTGGCGAATCCATTCGATTGGTCGCCGAATCCAGAGCTTCAAGCGCAAGAATGCAGGAGCTACCGGAGGGACTTGGACACGCGCATCGACCGGCACAATCTCGTTTCCGGTCGTGGCGTGTTCACTCAACTTGCCGTACCAGCCTTGTAACCCACACCGCGAATGGTCTGAATGACCTGTGGCTTCTCGGGATCTACCTCAATTTTTGAACGCAAACGCTGCACGTGCACGTTGACCAGACGGGTGTCGGCAGCGTGACGGTAACCCCAGACTGCCTCCAATAGCTGTTCACGGCTAAAGACCTGCCAAGGCTTACGTGCCATGGTGACCAATAGGTCAAATTCCAAAGGAGTTAACGAAACTTGTTTATCCGCGCGGGTCACTCGGTGTCCGGCGACGTCAATGGAGACATCTCCTACGGTCAAAGTTTCTGCCGCATGAGTCTCATTCGGGCGTAAGCGTGCACGGACGCGCGCTACCAGCTCGGCTGGTTTAAATGGCTTGGGTACGTAATCATCTGCGCCAGATTCTAGTCCGCGCACTACGTCGGCGGTATCTGATTTGGCCGTCAGCATGACTACCGGTACATCAGATTCAGCACGGATCTGCTTGCATACCTCGATGCCGTCAATTCCAGGCAACATCAGGTCCAACAAGACCAGATCTGGATTTGATTCGCGGAAAGCTTCCAATGCTCCGGATCCGTCGTAACAAAATGATGCGTCAAAGCCGTCATTCTGTAGGACGATGCCGATCATTTCCGACAGCGCCTCGTCATCGTCGACGACTAAAATCCGAGCCTTCATACAACATCCCCCTGAAACCGAAAGCATTGGCATAAGCCACGTGACCTAAACGGGTACTTTTACTTTCCCCACTCTTCCTAAGATACATGACGCACCCCCACTTTCGTGGTGTGACCGCACGAATCAAGACTTCTTCTATGCATCCACTCGGGTTTGCTCCAGAGCTTGGGCATAACCGGTGAGGTGTTGCAGGCACTCAATGACCTGGCTAGAGCTAGAGTGAGCGAAGCTCGTAGCCGGCATGAGTGTTAGTTGGCCTAGGCGCGTCAACGGAAGACCTAATTGCTGCCACGGACGCAACACGTGATGCACGCCTTCGACCACGCCAGGTGCTCGCATACCCGGCGCTAAGAGTTGCATATAGATTTGTGAACCGGCTTCAATCAAAGATGCCATCCGCTCCCATCGCGGGTGGTTCATCGATGGCGGGTCAATCAAATACCCGTTGACACCTGCCTGATGCAGAATATCAACGCGTTTGATCCAGTCAGTATCGGCTCCGGGCAGGTTAACGATCACGCTGGTGCCCTCAATCTGTGCCATGGTTTGCACAAATTGAGCATAAACTTCGCGGACTTCGGCGCGCGGGATTGAACGCAGCGTGCGATATCCACTGGCGGTGGGAAGCGTTCCATCAAGTACGCCGGGAAGCTCAGGCTCGTCAAGTTGAACCGTGAACTGTCGAATCGAGGTGCTTGAACGCAGGCGGAGCAGATGCTGTTTCACCCCGTCTGCGTAGGCCTGGAGAATATCTCGTCGGGCACCGTAATCTATCAAGATCCGTTCGCCATGGCTCAAATACAGTCCCGCTGCTAACGACCATGGTCCCAGCACCGAAACTTTGAGGCGTTGAGCTGGCTTCTTCTCGGCTCCCAGAACGTCGGCAAGCAGGTTTTCGTCGCTTCTGAGGAAACTACGAGCTCGGCGGGCATCAATGCCATCGCCAACACCGATGCGCCAACCATGAGGCTGCAAATCGAATCCCATGTCGCTGACCATCGAGGTACTTCGCCCCAAAGGGTCTGCGCCTACTCCACGTTCGGCCAGCTGTGGCATGACCGCAAGATTTGGTTCGCCTAGTTCCCCACGAACAACCTTATGGATCTCCATCGGTTCCTGCCCCGGAAAGTGGCAGAACGAAGTGACGAAAACATCCGAGCGGGCGAAATCGTCACCGGTTTCAGTCATTTTTATGCGCGTCAGAAATGTTTTGGTGGTGTCGGATTACTTCGGAAATAACGAAGTTCAAAAACTTCTCCGCAAATTCCGGGTCAAGGTGCGCCTCATGGGCTAGCGAACGCAGCCGCTGAATTTGTGCTTTTTCACGGTTTGGGTCGCTTGGCGGCAGATCGTGGCGAGCTTTCAGTAGCCCCACACGCTGGGTGGCTTTAAAACGTTCGGCAAGCAGATAGACCAGCTGGGCATCAAAATTATCGATGCTCCCGCGGATTGCATATAACTCGTCGAGGACTGCCTGCTCAACCTCTCCAGGCAGGGAGCTGGCATGCGGGTCGAATTCCTCGCTGGGCACAGTATTGTTCGGCTCGCTCATGGTCTTTAGTTTACGTGTTCACCTCCTATATTTCCCATTAAGTGACGATGCCCCGACAACCAAGATCGGTTGTCGGGGCAAAAACGTTAACTACGCCTAAGCGCGGTTCAGTTCTTCAATCAGCTTGCGTCGCTCGGCCTGTTCGCGGGGGTCCGGAACCGGCAGGGAAGCGATCAAACGCTGGGTATAGTCGTTCTGCGGATTCGAGAGAACTTGCGAGCCAAGACCCTCCTCGATCAATGAACCGCGGTATAGCACGCCCACCCACGAGGCCAGCATGTCAACGACTGCTAGGTCGTGGGAGACGAACAAGGCTGCGAAGCCAAGCTCGGTTTGAAGCTCACGGAACAAATCCAAAACCTTCGCCTGTACCGAAACGTCCAACGCACTGGTTGGTTCATCAGCGATCAACAATTTTGGTTCAAGTGCCAAGGCACGCCCCAAAGATGCACGTTGACGCTGCCCGCCGGAAAGCTCATGCGGATAACGGTCTGCATAAGCACCTGGCAATTGAACCGCTTCTAAGAGCGAAGCAACTTTTGCCCGGGTCTGTGATGGATTCAGATCTCGGTGCACGTTCAGCGGTTCGGCGACGCATTCACCCACAGTCAGATGCGGGTTAAAGCTTGCCGCCGGATCTTGGAACACAAACCCAATCTGCTTACGCAGTGGTTTGAAGCTTCGTTCTTTGTACTGCGCCATTTCATAGCCCAACACATTAAGTGAGCCATCGGTGATCTTGTTCAGACCCGCGATACTGCGACCAATGGTCGTCTTACCGGAACCTGACTCACCGACCAGTCCATAGACTTCACCGGCATGAATTTTTAGATCCACTCCGTTGACCGCGGTAAAACCTGGGGCACCCATGCGCCCTGGGAAGTGCACGCGTAAGCCCTTGGCCTCGACCAGTACCTCAGCCCGAGAATGTGGTCGTTCGTTCAAACCTTCTGAGGAAGAATTGCGTCCCAGGTGTGGGACCGCCGCAAGCAATGACTTGGTGTAGTCATCTTGCGGGTTTTCGAAAAGCTCAACTGCTGGAGCTTGCTCCACGACCTGCCCGTGATTCATCACGATGACACGATCTGCAATATCGGCAACCACACCCATATTGTGGGTAATGATCACGATTGCGGTACCCAACTCGTCGCGGAGGTTGCGTAGCAAGGCCAAGATTTCTGCCTGTACCGTGACATCCAACGCGGTGGTCGGTTCGTCGGCAACAATCAGAGCTGGTTTCAGCGCCAGAGCCGAGGCGATCACCACACGCTGTTTCTGTCCGCCGGAGAACTGGTGCGGGTAGTAATCCACACGTTGTTCGGGATCCGGAATTCCTACCTGTCGCATTGCCTCGATGGCGCGTGCTTTAGCTTCCTTCTTCGAGACTTTGGTGTGTGCGCGGATGCCTTCCATAATCTGCCAACCCACCGTGTACACCGGGTTCAGTGCGGTGGAGGGCTCCTGGAAAATCATCGAGACATCGCGGCCTCGCGCGGCGCGCAAGGCTGATCCATGAAGAGTGAGCATGTTTTTGCCCTTGAGGTACACCGCACCATGCGAGGCACCATTCTCGGCCAAAATACCTAACGCGGTGCGTGCGGTAACCGATTTACCGGATCCGGATTCACCAACGATGGCCAGGATCTCCCCGGGTTTGACGCTCAGATCAACACCGCGAACCGCCGGAACAGCCCCGGCATCGGTGACAAAGTCGATGTTCAAGTTTTCAATGCGCAACACATCATCGTTGCTTTGCGGATCTGTGTTCAGTTTCTTGTTCACCGGGTGACTCCTGCCTGCGTGATGCGCTGTGCTTTTTTGCGGCTAAAACGGCGCAACCGTGGATCGTTCAAATCATTCATTGATTCGCCCACCAGGGTCAGGCCCATCACCGTTAATACGATGGCAAGGCCAGGGAACAATCCGGTCCACCAGATGCCACTGGTGGCGTCAGACATCGCGCGGTTGAGGTCGAAGCCCCATTCTGAGGCAGCAGTCGGTTCGATGCCGAACCCCAAGAAGCCCAACCCTGCCAAGGTGAGCAGCGCTTCGGTCGCGTTCAAGGTGAAGATCAATGGCAGTGTGCGGGTGGCGTTACGCAATAGGTGCGTGAACATCACGCGCCACGGGCTTGAGCCAATAACTTGTGCCGACTCCACGAATGGTTCTGCCTTCAGTCGCATGACCTCGGCGCGAACCACACGGAAATACTGCGGGATGAAGACCACGGTGATGGAAATCGCCGCTGCCATGATGCCGCCCCACAGGCTTGATTGCCCCTGAGAAATCACAATCGACATAACGATGGCAAGGAGCAAGGAAGGGAAAGCGTAGATCGCGTCAGCCAGGACCACCATGATGCGGTCAAACCAGCCGCCGAGGTAACCGGAGATCAGGCCCAGCAGGACACCGATAAATAGGGACATCAGCACGGCGGCAATAATGACCCAGATCGCGGTACGTGCACCATACATGGTGCGTGAAAATACGTCGTAGCCGGTGACGGTGGTGCCCCAAATAAATTTGTCATCGGGTGCCGATTGACGCGGGAAGTCACCTGACATATCGGAGGATTGCGCAAAGTCGAACGGAGCAATCAATGGAGCAAAAAGCGCCGACACGATGAACAGCACCGATAGTACGAGGCCTGCGATGAGCATTCCGCGTTGCAGGCCAGAGGACATGCGCAAGTGCGAAACTACCGGGAGCCTAGCGAACCAGGGCTTACGGGCTGAAGCTAGCGAAGGGATACTCATGGTTAGTACCTGACTCTCGGGTCGATCAGGGCCGCAAGGATGTCAACAATAAAGTTGGTGACAGCCACGATAATTGCGAGCACCACCACGATGCCCTGCACGGCGACAAAGTCACGGGCGGTGAGATACTCAGCGAGTTTAAAGCCGAGTCCGGCCCATTCGAAGGTGGTCTCGGTCAGTACCGCACCACCGAGCAACATAGCGATCTGCAGACCCATCACGGTGATGATCGGGATCAACGCCGGGCGGTAAGCGTGCTTGGTCACCAAGCGGAATTCACTGACACCACGGGAGCGTCCGGCTTCCACATATTCGCGGCCCAGCGTTCCGATCGCATTGGTGCGCACTAGGCGCAAGAACACGCCACCGGTGAGCAGGCCCAAGGCCAAAGCAGGAAGTAGCGCGTGGGCAGTGACATCGCCTAGGGCGGCCATATTGCCGCTACGTAAGGCGTCCAACCAGTAAATTCCGGAAGGGTTCTGCAGTCCAGTCAGCGCTAGTTCGGTCTGCCAATCGGCGCGACCACTAATTGGCAGCCAACCGAGCCAGACCCCAAAAATTAGCTTCAGCAGCAACCCGGCAAAGAACACCGGGGTGGCGTAGGAAAGAATTGCCAAGATTCGCAATACTGCATCGGGGTAGCGATCACGGAATTTTGCGGCCACGAGGCCCAGGGGAATGCCCACTGCGAGAGCGACGATGACCGCGTTAATAGCCAGTTCTAAGGTGGCCGCGCCGTAGGTGACCAGTACTTCGGTCACTGCACGATTATCGCTCATCGTTCGTCCGAGGTTTCCGGAGAATACTTGACCTAGATATTCAATGTATTGAATAAAGACTGGACGGTCGTAGCCAGCCTCATGGATTCTTATAGCTAGTTGGTCAGGGGTTAGGCGTCCACCCATGGCCGCGGTAATTGGATCACCGGTGACGCGCATGAGGAAGAAGACCACCGTGATGAGGATAAAAACGGTGGGAATGATCAGCAGAAAGCGGGTAATCAGATAGCGGAGGAAACCTCCGCCTTTCTGCTTCGCTGGTTTGCGCGCAGGTGTCGGGCTAGGTGTTGTGCCCGTTTGCGACGTGATTGTCATCTTTTGTCCTTAGTATCAGGATCAGAATTTTGGTGCTTGGTCCAAAGTGGACATGCCAAGGGGATCTACCTGTGGAGCAGAAACTTCTGCACTTGGGTAGATCCCCTGGTCTTAGGTGTTCTTATGGCGAGGCAGAGACTACTTGCTCAGCACGCCAAGGCGGAACTTGAAGGATGCGTCCAAGGTCTTTTCAACACCCTGAACGTCCTTGCCCGCTACTGCTACCTGCGAGCCCTGCAACAATGGCAAGGTCGACAGATCTTCGGCGACCATGGTCTGTAGCTTCTCGATCGATGCGGTACGTTCTGCAACGTCGGACTGACCGCGCTGCTCGGAAATCAACGAGTCGACTTCCTTATTGTCGTAGCCATTGGACAGGAAGTTGTCGGTGGCGAAGAACGGCGACAGGTAGTTGTCAGCATCCGAGTAGTCAGGGAACCAACCCAGCTGGTAGGCCGGGTAGTCGGTGACACGCTGCTTCTGGTAGGTAACCCACTCGGTCGACTTCAGGTCAACATCGAAGAGGCCATCTGCTTCAAGCTGCTTTTCAACCAGTGCGTACTCGTCACCGGAGTTCGGTCCGTAGTGGTCCGGGTTGTACTGCAACGCCAGCTTGACCGGAGTCTTTACTCCTGCGTCTTCTAGAGCCTTCTTGGCCTTGGCAGCATCTGGCTTTCCATCGGTACCGTACATGTCCTTCAACGGCTCAATTGCACCGGTGAAGCCCTGTGGGACGTAGGAATAGGCCGGGGTGTAAGTGTCCTTGTAGACATTCGTGGCGATTGACTGACGGTCTACCAGGTGTGCAGCAGCCTGGCGTACTGCCAAGGACTTAGCCGGATCAGCATCGGCGGTCTTAGCGCCAAACGGCATGGAGTCGAAGTTGAAAACAATGTAGCGAAGCTCGCCACCGGGGCCCTTATGGACCGCAAGGTTTTCTTCCTTGCCTAGGTCTTCAATGTCGGTTGGCGTCAGTGAACGCCAAGCAACGTCGATCTTGCCCTCTTGAACCTCGAGTTTGAGGTTATTGGCATCGGCGTAGTACTTGATTGCCGCTTTGGAGTTTGCCGGAGCACCAAGCACGCCTTGGTACGCGTCATTAGCAGCGAAGGAGATCAAGTTGTTCTTGTTGTAAGAATCGATGGTGTACTGGCCACCGAAGGCCTTAGCGTCAACGATTTCTTTGTCATCCAGCACCTTGTCGGCTGGGAAGACCTCATCATCAACGATGGGTCCAACCGGCGAAGTGAGCACCTGTGGGAAGGTCTGCTCTTCGGCTACCTTGAGCTTGAAGACCACGGTGGTGGCATCCGGAGCTTCAACCGATTCCATGTTGCCTAACAGCGAGGAAGGGCCGTTCGGGTCAGCAATCTTTAGCTGGCGGTCGAAGGAAAACTTCACGTCCTTGGAGTCCAAGTCGTGGCCGTTAGCCCACTTGAGACCAGCCTTCAGCTTCACCGTGAATTCGGTGGGGCTGGTGTACTCGGCCGACTCGGCCATGTCGTTGGAGGGATCTGGAGAGCCTGGCTCCGAGTTCAGTACAAATGGGTAGATCTGGTTCATGACCATGAACGAACCGTTGTCGTAGGAAGCCGCTGGGTCAAGCGACGTTACCTTGTCAGTGGTGCCCAGGGTGATGGGGGCACTGCTGGCTTCATCGGATCCGCCGTTGCCCGCGTCATTCGACGATGGACCGGTACAACCGGTCAGGGCGAGGGCGGAAATGCCGATAACGGCAGCTGCGAGTCGCATACCGTTCTTTTTGCTGGCCATGAGCAATCCTTCTCTTGTTGTAGAACATGTGCGGAGTGATAGTTAGCACATGCTTCATACAGCCTAGGTGATTGAGGTCACCAAAGGCGAATGAATAACCCGATTTTCCCACATAAATTGAGATCTGGCTCGCACCATCAGGTGACCCGCGCCTCGCTTTGTCTTGCATGTAGCGCAGCCGAGAGCAAAGACATATACCGAACAAAGTCCCCGTACTCTAGGCTTGGACACGATGATGACACGTAGAGATGCAGCAATTGCGTTGGATATTCCCATGGAAATGGCCAAGCGCCATGGCATTGCCCCGCGCATGAGCGAGAAGGAATTTGCCGAGCTCAATGCAAACCCACCGGCCTGGTTAGTGCAGTCTCGGGCGAACCGCAAAGCCGGAGCCCGCCCAGTATGGGTCCACCTCACCTGCATCGTCTGCGGGCAGGACGAATACGAACGTCCCAAGAAATGGTGGCCAAACTTCGACTTCGTGCACTGCGCCATTCACTCTCCAGCACAACTTCCGGCACTAGACTCTGGGAAAACCCGCGTGGAGTACCAAGACATTTCCGCACGCATGTTTGGCATCGTCGACGAAGACGGCAACTAAGCTTTCGCAGTAGATCAAAAGGCTGGGCTCAAGAATCATTTATGGATTCTTGAGCCCAGCCGTTTGTATTTCTTAGAAGATTTCTTGGCTCATGCCACACTTCTGCGCTTGCTAAGTTGCACCGATAAAAGCCAGTTCTGCCTGACCATCTGCATATCCCATAACCCGGGAATTAGGCAGTGAAACCCGAATATTATTCGGGAACAGCAATTCCTACTTGCTTCATTTCTGGACGAGGCCCTTCTGCGCAGGATTCAACGGCTATCCCCTGCGCCGGCGCTTCGCGTGGTGTCATGATCGCAAAGTCGAAAGGTTCTTCATCAGGAACCCGCAGCTCTGAACCAGCAAACTAGCTGATGGCTCCTACCCTAGGTCACTTCCGAAAACTCAATTGCCTGCTGTGGACAACCCATGCGTCAAACGACCTAGACAGCACCGTCCAATCAAAAACGTAACTACCCTGAGGTTCATTGTTAAATCCCCGTATTTGA
>NZ_NRGT01000077.1:0-86271 GCF_002332285.1 Glutamicibacter sp. BW77
ACTTGACTTGAAAATTTCCGAAATGCTGACCTGAGGAAAGTGGATCGAGTCGAAGAACGCGGCTGAACCAGTCCATGCTGGCTCAGTTGGCGACCTGTCATTTCATTGATCTGAACAGGAACCTGGTCTTTCAAGGCTTCACCGGGTCCGGCAAGTCCTACCTAGCGTGCGCGGGGGCGAAGCAGGCTTGTGTTTGTCGGTACCGTACCGGATACGTGCGGATCCCGGATCTCGAAGAAGAATGGCAGCAAGCCGTCGATAAGCCGATGGGTCAGCACAAACTATTGCGTAAATATGCCAATTACAGTGTTCTGGCGTTGGATGAATGGTTGCTGGATCCGCCTACAGGTGAGTTCTTAAGGTTCATTTTCGAGTTCATGGAGCGAAGGTATGACGCCGGGTCGACTATTTTCTGCACACAGTACTAGCAGTCGGACTGGCATGCCTGGCTGGGTGCTGGTGCGTTGGCTGACGCGATCATGGATCGCATTGTTCACAACACGATCTGGGTTGAGACCGGTGGGTTCAACATGCGTGAGGCGTATTCCAGTTCCGGGCAGTAGGAACGGGTCGCCGTTACGGTGAGATATGGGTTCAGAGCCGCCGGTTCACCGCGAGGGAAGCCGGTGGCTCTGAACGTGAATATTGGGTTGCTCTGAACCGCAAGAACGGGTGGCTCTGAAGCGCAATATCGGTGGCTCTGATCGGGTCAAATATTCACTTTGGCCCCGCTTCAAAGCTGAATTCTGGGCTTACGGTGACCGTCGACTGACTTAGGATATGCGCTCAAGAGCAACTGGATTAATTCATAGTCAGCCTTAGCGAACAGATCTTCAAGTTTGCTCCCCATCTTTTACGCATCCAGTGGTAGCTGCGCGATCAACGGTCACTGGCATTTTGAACGAAGATATTCTTCACGTCTCGCCTCCAATATTGCTCATGTCGGATGCGCTGACGGGCTTACTCGCACAAAGCCTTGGAATCAGTTTCGACCCACTAGGTTGGAATCAAGACCTACATAACAAGATACAGCCTTTCACAAGTTCAACTTTGAACCCATTGAGTCATCCGGTTCCGGCACTTCAATGTCCTCCTGACGCTGCTCTTCTTGCTCATCCAACCAAGCCCTGGGTACTGGTCTTGACCAAGAGGCAACGATATCTAGAAAACATGCCGTTTCGTTGTCCGCTTTATATACAAGGTTTCCGATACACCGGGGTACTTCGTTCCGGTATTGGTAGACCAACAATTAGGCTGTCAGTTCTATCTTCCCCACTCCGATGAACCTCCTTGGGCTCTTGCTTTAAAGCACTGACTCTCAGCTAGGAGAACCTCATCGTAGATTTTCTAATAACTATGAATCCATCAGCAACCAGTGCTTCCGATAGGCGGAACCGGACCCGCTGGCGATTAGGTCGTTGGCAATCGTGATGAATCAAGAATTTGACGGTAGTCCGACAGACAAAGAGTCAGTGGCTAGGACGACGGCTTCTCACAATCACCTAAGAATTCCCAATTGTTCCCTCACCCCCGGTCCATAGGTATGGATTAGTGATTTGGCAACGGGTATCGGCTTCGACCCTTCACTGGTTTTGTCCCTTCTAGGTAGATCCCGCCCCCACGGTTCGCGAATGACACAAGATCTGTCGCGGTAGAAAGAGAGAACGGTTCAAAGTAGAGGTCTTTAGAATTAGTTAGTGCTGCGACTACCATTCTTCGCCAAGACCTCAACTTTCTGGTCCTTTGGCAACTTCCACGGGACACGGACCGTCTGCTTCCCTGCGTTCCACCTGATTCTTGCAAATTCACGTGACTCGTACTTACGAAGTCGACATGTACGAGCGTCGACGCCAGAATGATTCTTCAACGGCTTCAGCAGACCACCACAGTGAAAGTGACTGAGTATCAATTATTCCTGCACCTAAGTCTCACCCGTGTGGTGACTTCGACGGTTTCAGCGCAGACACGGTTCCACACGATGCTCCCCGAAATCGTCGAACGTATCGTCCCTACCACGAGCGATAAATCAGTGTTGCAGTCATAACACCAGCAGCAGACAGACAACACAATCGCTCCCGTTCCTGGACTGAACGACGTCTCAGAGTTCACCAGCGGCCTAGCCGGTGGTGTTTTGACCCTGGGTAAAAGAGGCTGCTGGCAAGGTGTCCAGAGTGAACGTCAATGGACGTCAGAGAATGTAGCCGACGTGGGGCTGGAGAATTCGCTTTGGCTCTTTGTATTAGATATGTTTCACGTGAAACAGAGACAGGAACAGTCGGTGCGTGGCTACGAGAATGCCAGCGGCCATACAAATCCAATCTACGTGGCTGAGGTTACCTACATAAAATTCAACTACGAAGAGCACTCCAAAGACCCCCACGCATCCTGAGGAGTTATTTAATATGCCGATGCCACTCGTCTCCCCGGTGAAGCCCAATACTGCACTTCTGCCCATTCGTTCTTGCCACGGGTAGATCAGTTTCGACAAATGGAAAATACGAACTGGCATATCCTCGATAGTTCTTTGCTCAACGAATGGTCAGCGAGGATCGCTCCCATTCACGTTGGAATCATCCCCACCCGGTTTGGTTGCAACAACTGAGATGAACCTGTGACTGCACCACGACAACGGTGATTATTCGAAGGAGTCAGAGTCAATTAGTACCCGCATTGAGGGCCGCCCATTAGCCTCATTTATAACTGTCGCTTCTTCAAGCCACGATGGACGGTAGCTCGAGGGAAATTACCCTGTCGAGGTAGCGCTTCAGGAGCAAGGCCTCCTGCTCGAAACTCTCACGCATATAATGCACTGATGGCTCCAGCACAGATCTAGTTCGAAACGATATGGTGCGTACACGTCAGTTATATCGTCGCTAACACGAGCGGGTATGCCAGGACGGTTGCGCGTGCTGTTTACTTACGATGGTCGAGTCCGTTGATTATTTGCCTCCTTGGTAGCCACCAAGATTGCAATTCAGCGCCATATGGTCACTACAGCGATATTCGGTCGCAGAGCCGCTTGGTATTCCCTGTTGGAGCCACCCTACGATCTGTTTCCGTCCGGTCAGCGGCACGCAACTATGACAAGTTGGCAGTTGTGCTTCTTGCACATCTAAATCGTACGGAGGGCTGTACAGAAACCTCATGCTGAATAGGTATCGGCGGCATGCGCTGTCGCATCGAGCCTAGGTTCTTACTGACCATTGCCCGTCAACTCGCCGTCGCAGCAATGACAGGATAGCTGGCAACAGGCTGATTAGTGGTCAAACCCAACTAGCAGGCCAATTATTCTTCTTGTCAATGCATCTTGAGTGCCTGTCCACGCAATGGCTAGCGGTTTCTCGGCATGAGGCACTCGTCAGAAACCAAGACGAGAGTGATGTTCCTGCAACACATGTACGCCGGGAGGGCTCTCTAGCTATGACAATCAATCCGGGAATCACCATAGATTGAGCATGAGAGTGATGCCCGGGCTATATCGCTTGAGCCAGGTCAGATCGTGCCCCCAAGCGAAACGGTGATGTTTGAGGGGGTACGGATGCGTATGTGTTTGCGATTTGCCGGTCATTCTACGACCTCCTCTCTTTGATCCCATCGATAAGGTGTATCTAGATGCGAGCCGTCCTCGACGGGTGCACTGCAGCTTGGTGGCTCTGATCTGCAATAACGGGTGGCGCTCAACCACAATATTGGTAGCTCTAAAACTTGCGCATATTCACCCACGTTTTCCACTGCATCAAAAGTCATGGCGATGCCCGCCAAACTACTGATCCATGACTAGGCGGCTACCCGCGCAACGGTACAATCCCGATATTTCCAAAGCATGTATCGTCCTCCCCGATCACCAACTGTGTGCCACCAACGATCACGTGTTGACATGATTATTAGACCCGCTGACAGGGACCATTTTGAGCTTCAGAGCCACACCAGATCTTCATTTAGATCCACTTTGTCTGTCTCCACTCCCCCATGCAGCAATATCTCAAGAGAGGAGCCGGCCACCAGATAGACAACAAATCGAGGCGAGGAGCATACTCCAATACCGCCTGAACGGGATGCCCGGACAGTATGGCCAGCCTCCCTAAGCATCTTGTCCCAAGGCGCTGTATCTTTGAAAGCCGCAACACAGTTACTAAGGACTCTGACGATTTCTGGAATGTGTCGTTGCATCCAGAAACTAAGAAATGAGAAGGCGACGACCACCGTCAGTAAACAGTACGAGCAACAGGACGCTTACCCACTCGCGTCGTCTTCGTTACGAGTTAGGATGGCGTTCGATATCGGCTGGGCTCAAATATGCGGCGGACCAGTAGGTGCACCAAACGTGCGAATTTTTCGTGCATTAGCCTTTGCTCCAGAAAACAGCACCGTGGCCAAGTTCGTGCCTCCAAACCACTGACCATCATATCTAGATTATTGGTGCCCTGAACGAGAATTATGGTGGCTCTGGTATGCAGTAACTGGTGACAATGAAACCTTTGAAAATTTCGTCAATGGTAAAGAAACAACTTCGGCAAGAGAGGTAGTAGTTTCTGACCTCTTGAATAAAAATTGAAGTTTCTGGTCCAACCATTTATATGATTCCAACTGGAATCTTCTTCTACGGGCCTTTCTGTAGGTGGCAGACGTTTATTCGCAGGGCGCAAAAAAATAGCACCGACTTGACGGCCTCCTTGAGAGAGCCTCTGTGAAGAATCTTGAAGCAGTAAACGTGTCAGCAAGAGCTTCTTGAAAGCGGTCTAAACGGAGAACCCGAGCACCTTCTATTCCTTTCACGACCCAAGCATAGAAAACTAGAGCACCCTGGTCGCGCTACAGCGACCTTACGGGCCACCAGTGGGACGAGACCCTCCCCCTGAGCCTAGAAGCGGCTCAGTGACTCCTTAGGTGCCGATTCAGCAACTTTTTTGGTCGCAATCATTCTCCAGTAGAATCCGCAGTGGAACCCACGCACTATCGTTGCCAGCCAGAACCTACTTCACTTTTCCTTACTGATCTTGAACTCAGTTTTTAAACAAAGGCGGTCATGTTTCACGTGAAACATGACCATCATTGTTAGCTGAAGCCTATGATTTCTTAAGGTCCGGATCTAGAACTTCCATGATTCTGTTCAGGTCTTCAACGGACGCGAATTCGATACTAACTTTACCTTTTCGAGAGCCCAACTGAATCTTCACGCTAGTATCCAGTCGATCGGCCAGAGAAGTAGCTAGGAAATCAAGCCGTTCGTTTCGCTGGGTTTCTCGTGGTTTGGCATTCTTCTTGACCGGCTTATCGCCACTGAGTGCTACGGCTTCTTCTGTAGCGCGAACCGACAGGCCTTCATTGACGATGCGTTGAGCGAGTTGTTCTATCGCTTCCCCATTGGACAGGCCGAGCAAAGCTCTTGCGTGCCCCGCAGAGAGGACTCCCGCCGCAACTCGTCGTTGAACCAAAGCTGGTAGCTTCATGAGCCGAATAGTGTTCGAAATCTGTGACCGCGAACGACCGATACGATCAGATAAGACCTCTTGTGTGCAGTTGAACTCTTCGAGTAACTGCTGGTAAGCAGCCGCTTCTTCCAGCGGGTTGAGTTCCGACCGATGTAGATTTTCAAGCAGCGCGTCACGTAAAAGGTCGTTATCTTGAGTGTCGCGGATAATGGCTGGAATCGTAGACAGGCCCGCGGCTTGAGTAGCGCGCCAACGACGCTCACCCATGACCAGTTCGTATGGGGCCTCATTTTCTTCTCTCGAAGGCCGAACAACGATCGGCTGAAGCAACCCGATTTCCCGGATGGAATGGATGAGTTCATCCAGTTGTTCCTGATCGAAGTTAGTTCTTGGCTGCTTACGGTTCGGATGGATCTGGTTAACATTGAGTTCAGCAAAACTTGCACCAGGAACGTCAACTAGTCCTGGAGAAGATTCTTCAATGTTAGGAATAGTCGCCTTCTTCGAGACAGCTGGTTCAGTTTCTCTTGGAGCCACAGACGAAGTTAAACCAGGCATGGCCGCACGAGTTTTTTTGCCATTTTTTGCAGGGGTGATCTTAGAGGCAGAAGACGAAGATTTCCGCCCCGGTTCAAAGAACATATCCACAGGGCGTGCAGATTTGGTTTTGCTTACTTGCGGTTCAGTAGAAGATGTTTCACGTGAAACTTCCTCAACAGTCTCAGGTGCAGCGCCTGTTGGTGAACTGGAAATCAGGGCACCTAGTCCCCTGCCTAAGCCACGCTTTTTCTCAGCCATTTGCCGGCACTCCTTCTCATCCAAATACTCAGCCATGACTAGTCTACTGTTTACTCGACAAACAAGGGGGATGTTGCTCGCCTTGATTGTAAGAAGTCTCGAAGAGTACAAATACAAAATTTTCTCGTTAAACAACAATAAGCGGGTTATTTCCCGCTTAAGTTGGCTCAAAAGCTTTCGGTTAGACCCGAACGGCTCTTTCCGCAATCTCTATGGCTGCCTCCATGTAAGACAGAGCACCTGTAGAGCTTGGATCGTAAGTAATGACCGTTTGTTGGTAACTAGGTGCTTCAGAGATGCGCACGGAACGTGGAATCACGGCTCCTAAAACTTGCTCCGGAAAATGTTCCCGAACTTCGTTAGCAACTTGAGCTGCAAGGTTCGTTCGTCCGTCATACATGGTCAGCAGAATCGTAGATACTGTCAACTTTGAATTCAAGTGCTTCTGAATCATTTCAATGTTCTTCAACAGCTGACTGAGACCTTCCAGCGCGTAATATTCGCACTGAATCGGAATCAGAACTTCTCTGGCAGCCACAAACGCATTAACTGTCAACAGGCCGAGGCTCGGCGGACAGTCAATGAAAACATAATCCAACCGCGGAAGGCCCTCGCGCTGTCGGGTTCGCGCGTAGTCGTCCAATGCTCGTTGCAACCGCTGTTCACGGGCAACCAGAGATACCAACTCAATCTCTGCGCCGGCCAGGTGAATGGTTGCAGGTGCAACTTGCAATAAAGGTAGTTCAGGGCATGTCGCGATGACGTCAGCCAACGGAAGATCGTTGATTAGAACATCGTAGATGCTATCCACTTCCGAATGATGCTCAATGCCGAGCGCAGTTGATGCATTACCCTGTGGATCAATATCGATCACAAGAACATTCAAACCGCTCTTTGCCAGCGCAGCCGCCAAATTAACCGTCGTCGTCGTTTTACCGACGCCACCCTTTTGATTCGAAATGGTCAGGTAACGAGTCTTCGGAGGAGTGGGAACCTTACGCTCAGAAATTGCTTCGCGTCGGCGGTGCTCGCTAGCCAATTGACTAGCAAGGGGCGAAGAAGAGTCATTAAAGTCAAAAACGTTACTCGACGAACCTTTAGCCTTGGACAAAGGTGAAACTCCTCCTCGTAATTTGATGCGTGCAATTTTCGCAGATAGTTAGACTTTGTTTCACGTGAAACACTCGAAAACAAACGTCTTAGCGTGTGTTCAATTTAGATGTCAAAAGACTTCAAAATTTTGCATCGTGCCGCATCGAAAGCTACTTAAAGACTAACGCCTAAGCCTTAGCCAACCTTGATTCGAACCACCGTGGTGACTTCTTCAAGAATGTCTTCACCCACAGTCAAAACCTCGGTTTTGGTGCCACCGAGCTTACGAATGACTTTTTGAGCCTTGTCGATTTCTTCTGCAGCCGAACGACCCTTGATCGCGATCAAGTCGCCCTTGCCATGCAGTAGTGGAATGGTCAAGCCTGCCAAGTTGCTCAGGGCTGATACAGCACGAGCCGTAACGTATCGAGCGTTGATCGTCTCGACCATCTGTTCTGCGCGTCCACGCATCACAGTAACGTTATCTAGCCCAAGATCATCAATAACCTCTGTCAGCCAGATGCAGCGACGCTCTAGCGGCTCAATCAGAGTTAGTTTCAAGTCTGGACGTGCGATGGCAAGGCATAGCCCAGGAAGCCCTGCGCCACTGCCTACGTCGGCCACTTCAGCGTCCTGCTCCATAAACGATTCGATGATCGCACAGTTCAATACGTGGCGTGACCAGAGGCGTGGAACTTCACGTGGGCCAAGTAAGCCCCGTTCAATTCCGGAGGTCGCTAGGTGCGTTACATAACGCTTGGCAAGATCCAGTCGGTCGCCGAAAATTTTCTCGGCGGCTACGGTCTCCGCAGCTGTCAGGCTGAGGTCCTCAGTCATTGCATTGGTCCTTAGAACGTTCGAAACCGCGAATAGCGATGTACTTAGTTAGCTAGCGTCGAAACGACGATGTGGCGACGAGCGGATTCGCCCTCGGATTCCGAGTGCAAGCCGGCATCAGCGATCACATCATGAACAAGCTTGCGCTCATATGCGCTCATCGGTTCAAGATGTACAGCTTCTCCACTTTTGCGAGCTTGCTCGATGGCCTGTGCTGCAATCTCCTGCAGTTCCTCGGCACGGTTAGCGCGGTAACCAGCTATGTCCAGGACGAGCCGTGAGCGCTCACCTGTAGCGTTCAGGACGGCCAAACGGGTGAGTTCCTGTAGTGCATCAAGGACTTCACCGTCCTTGCCTACCAGGCTGTTCAGGTCAGTGGTTGCTTCTTCGGCAACGATCGAAATGTAGGTACGCCCACCACGAATTTCGATGTCAATGTCGCCATCAAGATCGGCAATATCGAGCAGTTCTTCGAGGTAATCCGCGGCAACATCGCCTTCGTCAATTACCTCGTCTGCTTGCTCATGCTGATCCTCTAGCTCTGTTGCTTCAGGATTTTCAGTTGCAGTCATGACTACCTCTTCTTGCGGTTCTTGCGCTTAGGCTGCTCGCGCTGGCCTTTAGGCTCTTCAATGGCTGGGGTCTCGGACTCGTCAACCTTCTTCTGCCCCACAGGAGGCAGGCCCTTCTCTGCACGGCGAGCGTTTAGTTCACGTTCTGCCTGGGAGCCCGGGGTTGGGTTGTTACGAATAACCCAGAACTGCTGTCCCAGGGTCCACAAGTTCGATGCGGTCCAGTAGATCAGCACACCGATTGGGAAGTTAATGCCACCGATACCGAAGACCAAAGGCAGGATGTAGAGCATCATCTTCTGCTGCTGCATGAATGGGCCCTGAAGAGCTTCTGCGCTCATGTTCTTCGTCATCAGCTGACGCTGGGTGAAGAACTGCGAGGCGGTCATTGCAAGGATCATAATGACAGCAACAATGATTACGGCCCAGTTGATAGCGCCGGAGTTAATGGTGCCCAAGAACGTCTCGGACAGTGGTGCGCCGAGAATTGAGGACTGGTCGAAGCTGCGGATGTGGTCAGCGGACAAGGCACCGATTGAACGGCCGTCATCGCTGGCGCGGGATGCTTCGTTGAGCACGCGGAACAATGCAAAGAAGAACGGCATCTGCACGAGTAATGGCAGGCATGAAGAAAGTGGGTTGGTCTTGTGCTTCTTGAACAGCGCCTGCTGCTCTTGCACCATGGCCTGACGCGACATCTGGTCGGTCTTGCCCTTGTACTTTGCCTGGAGCTTACGAAGATCAGGCTGCAGTGCCTGCATCGCTCGCTGACTCTTGATCTGCTTAACGAAGACCGGGATCAACAAGGTACGAATAAGCAGCACAAGGAAGATAATGGACAAGGTCCAAGTCACACCCGAGCCTTCATCCATACCAAGGATCGTGAACAGTTCGTGGAAGGCCCACAGGACCCACGACACGGCATACGTGAACGGAGTCAATATCGTGTCTAGAAAGTTCATTAGCGGTCAAGCTCCTTGTGGCCGCTATCCGCGGCGTCTTCATCGTCGGGAATCACAGGATGATTCAGAACTATGATCCTCGGCAGTTTACCTTCAGGCCAAATCCTTGGTCCTTCGGGCACTTGGTCTACACCGCCGTGGGAAAATGGATTGCACCTCAGAACCCGCCAAGCGGTCAAGACGATGCCTTTGATAGCGCCGTGTTGTGTCACCGCTTCGAGCCCATAGGCAGAACAGCTAGGAAAGTATCGGCATACATCGCCGTAAATTGGCGAGATGATCTTGCGGTAAGTCTTAAGAAATCCAATAAGCAGGTTGCGCGGAATATCAATGATGAACCACAGCACCCCGGTACGCGGACTCAAGTCCTTACGCATCAGCGAACCTCTGATTTACGCTGTACAGATGCGAAAGCGGCAGTAACCTGAGTCCGCAGTTCGTCCCAAGTGAGCTCTGCAGCTCCGGGTAAAGCACGAACAACGATGTCCAGGTTCCCATCCACGCGCCTGAGCTCGTGGGCAACTTCGCGCATACGGCGTTTAGTCAGGTTTCGCTTAACTGCAATTCCCACTGCCTTGGAGACAATAAATCCAAACCGGTCCCCCGCGGCCCCTTCGGGGCGAGGACGTGCATATAGCACGACGTTCCGGCGTCCGCTTCGGGCGCCGGAACGTACAGTGACTGTAAGGTCTTGCGCTAAGCGCAATCGCTGATTCTTTGGCAACATTTTTTGTTCTAGCCAGATCTAGTTGATTCCGCCAGAACTACGCAGCCAAAAGCTGTTTCGCAAATTTATGCGGAAAGCTCGGTACGGCTCTTGCCGCGACGTGCGGACAAGATTGCGCGACCTGCACGGGTACGCATACGAAGGCGGAAACCGTGCTTCTTGGCACGACGACGGTTATTAGGCTGAAAAGTCCGCTTGCTCACGGTGACACTCCAAGAAATTTAAGTGATGCGCCGGACCCGCTACTAGCTAGCTGGATAACAACAGGCTGACGCTCGTTCTTTATAAAATGTGTAATTTTGCGGGCTCTTCTAAAAACTGAGCAGGTCACAAAACGCACACATAGGACTAAATAACGATAGGAAAAATTACGCCATAGGTCAAATTGGCGCGATTTTCAAGGACCCCTGTGCATATCAGAGTCCTACCTGTGAATAATCTACCCCAAAGTTGTGGATTACTGCATCATTTAACGAAAGACAACTCACAATCTGGGATGAAAATCCACGTCACAACGCCCATGAAAACGGTATATTTCAAGGGGAAAGGCGTTTTCCACAGGCAAACAGCTAACTTTTTCCACCGGACTGTGCATAACCATGTGGATAGTGGTTAGAATCAGTGGAGATAACGTCGCCAGAACGGCGAAAATGAGGCCCGAAGCAGGGTTTTATGTGATCAACATTGCATTAAATGATGGAAGTGGGGCGCCCTTAGTGAGCAGCGACGAGACCAATAGTATTGGGAGCTCCTGGCGTCAGGTGATTCGTAAGATCGAAGATGATGATCGAGTGAAGGCCCGTCATCGTCCATTTGTGTCCCTTGCTAAACCCCAGGGGCTCATTGGCAGTACCCTGCTTGTTGCCGTACCTAACGATCTCACTCGCGATATCTTGCAAACTCAGCTTCGCGAACCTCTCGATCAGGCGTTGCGTGAGGTCTTTCAAGACGATATCCGTTGTGCTGTCAGTGTCGATCTGTCCTTAGCTGAGGAAGTCGAACAGCCACCCGAAAAAAAGACCTCGCCAGCTCCGGTCCCAGTTCCAGTCCCAGAAACTCCCGGACCGCGCCCACAGCCTGCACCACAGCCGACGCCTCCATCAAACTCGCAAGAGTTCGGTCGGCTTAATCCAAAGTACATTTTTGACACTTTTGTCATTGGGTCTTCGAACCGATTTGCTCACGCGGCCGCGGTCGCGGTCGCTGAAGCACCGGCAAAAGCCTACAACCCGCTGTTTATCTATGGAGATTCCGGGCTAGGTAAAACTCACCTGCTTCACGCCATTGGACATTACGCGCGTCACCTCTATAAGGGGATCCGAGTACGCTACGTGAACTCCGAAGAGTTCACTAATGACTTCATCAACTCCATCCGTGATGACGAGGGTGCCAGCTTCAAGCAGACCTATCGCAATGTCGATATTTTGCTTATCGACGATATTCAGTTCTTGGCCAATAAAGATGCAACGCAAGAAGAGTTCTTCCATACCTTCAATGCATTGCACAATCACAACAAGCAGGTAGTGATTACCTCTGACTTGCCGCCTAAACAGCTGCAAGGATTTGAAGATCGGATGCGTTCCCGCTTTGAGTGGGGCTTGCTCACCGATATTCAGCCGCCTGAATTGGAAACCCGTATTGCGATCCTGCGCAAGAAAGCTGACGCCGAGAATCTTTCGGCTCCGGGTGATGTCATGGAATATATCGCCTCGAGAATCTCGACGAATATCCGTGAACTTGAGGGTGCGCTCATCCGAGTAACCGCTTTCGCTTCATTGAATAACCAACACGTTGATCTGGCCCTGGCAGAAACCGTTCTCAAGGACTTGATCAGTGCTGATGGTGCTCAGGAAATCACGCCTTCAACCATCATCAAACAGACTGCAGAGTACTTTGGGCTGACTATTGATGAGCTCAACAGCAAATCTCGTACTCGAACCCTGGTCACGGCACGTCAGATCGCGATGTATCTGCTGCGTGAGTTGACGGATATGTCATTGCCGAAGATCGGCGCCGAACTTGGCGGGCGAGACCACACCACTGTTATCCATGCGGATCGCAAGATTCGTGAGTTGATGGCCGAGCGACGCGCAATCTTCAACCAAGTGACAGAACTGACAAACCGGATTAAACAGAGTCAGCGCGAGCACTAAACCGTTAAAACACAGCTGTGGATAAGACTGTGGATTACATGAAGACAACCTGAGCATAACTGGCACCTCGAGTGTGGACTCAGAAAAGCGTGACACTGAGTATCAACAGGACCATGGAACTCAGTGTCACTGCCAGTCACAGTTTGTTCACATGCACAATTGGTTCAAACTATGGGCTCGAGGGGCTTATCCACAGTATCCACAGGGGTTATTAACACTACTTCCTTTAAACACTTATTCATCCAAATAACGAGACCTCTCCACCGACACCCGTTTTGAACTGCATTTTGTTCACAAGTTCGCGGTTACGCCCACTTGGAAAGTTCCATGAGGGCTATTCGAAGAACCCGTGGCAAGATTAAGTGGAGATATCGTGTAGCTACCTGCTCTATGCTTAAGAACTTGGCGGGAAACAACCTTCTTGGCCTCACTTAAGACTTATGGGTTCCGAAAGGCGGATTTTTCGTGAAGTTCAGCGTTGAAAAGGATGTATTGGCAGATGCCGTTTCTTGGACCGCAAGGTCTCTAGCGCAGCGTCCACCATCTCCAGTACTTGCTGGCATTTTGATCACTACCCATGAAGGCATCGTTCGCCTCGAGGGATTTGATTACGAAATTTCATCCCACATCGAGATCCCTGCTGATATTGCAGAACAAGGCAAGGTCTTAATTTCTGGCAAGTTGCTTGCGGAAATTACACGTTCATTGCCAAATTCAACGGTGACTCTCGAAACTGATGGCACAAAGATCACCGTCTCCTGCGGTCGTTCACGATTCCACTTAGCGACCATGCCAGTTGAGGAATACCCTTCCTTGCCAGCACTTCCAGAAGTTGCCGGCACCATCAATGGCCAAGCTTTCTCGGAAGCTGTATCCCAGGTTATTGTCGCCGCATCGAAGGATGACACCCTGCCGGTATTGACTGGTATCAAGGTTGAGATTGAAAATGATCTAATCACTTTCCTCGCCACGGACCGTTACCGTCTGGCGATGCGTGAACTGAATTGGACTCCAAACCAGCCAGAAATTTCTACTTCATTCTTGGTCAAGGCTAAAACCTTGAACGAAGTAGCTAAAACACTTTCCAGTTCTGGCGACCTGAAACTTGCAATCAGCCCTACCGGGGAAATGATTGGTTTCGAGAGCGCTAACCGCCGGACAACCTCGTTACTCATCAATGGTGACTATCCAAAGATTCGTTCGTTGTTCCCGGATAACACTCCAATTCACGCTACTGTCCGTTCCAGCGATCTGATTGAAGCGGTCCGTCGCGTTTCCGTTGTCGCTGAACGAAACACCCCAGTACGTATGGCGTTCACCGATGGACAGCTGACCCTTGATGCAGGAACCGGCGAGGACGCCCAGGCTGAAGAATCAATTGTTGCTTCGTTACGCGGGGAAGACATTACTGTTGCATTCAACCCAACCTTCCTCAGTGAAGGGTTGAGCTCGTTCAATACTGATTTTGTTCGTTTTTCGTTCACCAGCGCTCCAAAGCCAGCAATGGTCACTGGTCAGAAGAAAATTGATGAAGAAGACCAGGACCAATACCGGTACCTCGTTATGCCAGTTCGACTTCCAAACTCGAACTAGCAACAAGTTAGCGGTGGAGTGCTAAATATTCCACCGCTTCGTAGCTTTCAGGATTCTCGGTGTATATCTCGCAGCTTTCCCTCACGAGCTTTCGCTCGTACGTGCAGGCCGACGTACAACTAGCCCCGGGCATCAACGTACTGGTTGGACCCAACGGCGTCGGTAAAACGAACATCGTTGAAGCCATCGGATACCTGGCGAACCTCTCCTCGCACCGAGTCAGCAACGATGCTCCGCTGCTGCACTTCGGTTCCGAACGGGCACTGATCCGTGGCACGTTACATCGTGGATCTCAGTCCACCTCCCTCGAGGTGGAAATTACCAGCGGAAAAATCAATAGAGCCCGGATCAACCGGGCTAACCCGGTACGTGCACGAGAGATTCTTGGACTCGTGCGAACGGTACTTTTTGCTCCTGAAGATCTGTCCTTGATCAAGGGAGATCCATCTAATCGACGTCGTTTCCTCGATGAAATGCTGATCTCTTTAAGACCTATCGAAGCCGGTACCAAAAACGACTACGAGCGGATCGTGAAACAACGAAATGCGTTGTTGAAATCGATCAGAGGCAAATCAAAACTTAATTCCTCACAAGAGAACACCTTGCAGGCATGGGACATGCAACTGGCCACCTGCGGTGCCCGCCTCATTCGTGGCCGTTTGATGGTACTTGCCCTGCTGCGGCCCTATATGGAAGCAGCCTACGCGGATCTTGCCGATGGCAAAAAGCATGCTGATGCGGTTTATCGCTCATCTCTTGAAGGCGAGATTGACGAAAATTCCTTGCCGGTGAAGAATCTTGAGGGGTTGAGCCAAGACGAAATTCGCGATCTACTGCTGAGTGCCATCGAGGCAAACCGGGCACGCGAATTAGATCGCGGTATTTCCCTCTTTGGTCCACACCGCGATGATTTGACCCTGACATTAGGGGCAACACCTGCAAAAGGCTACGCCTCGCATGGGGAAACTTGGTCCTTTGCGCTCGCATTGCGCCTGGCTGCTTACCGCGTCTTTGGTGATGACGACCCGCGAACTGGGTCTGGCCCGATTTTGATCCTCGATGATGTTTTTGCAGAACTTGACGCTACCCGGCGGGACCGATTGGCGCATATTGTTGCCGGCGCCGAACAAGTATTGGTGACCGCGGCGGTGGCTGCCGATGTGCCCGAGGCCTTGAAAGGACACTTTTTCATGGTGAGCCCTGGTCAGGTCAGCGATGTCTGAGGAAGAACTCGACTCGGCCAAGGCGCTGCTCAATCGCATGCGCAAACTCGCCGAAGAGCGTGGTGAAACTCGAGTTGACGCTGCCCGCATGGAACGCGTCAAAAAGCGTCAAGCAACGCGTCGCGGATTCGCTGCGCCACAGGGGAAACCCGTTGAAGGATCCGCGCGCGATCCACATGCTATCGGTGAAATCGTATCGAGAATGTCTAAATCTCGCGGGTGGAATACTCAAGTTGCGGTCGGATCCGTATTGGGTCGTTGGACAGAATTGGTCGGCGAAGACGTAGCGGCACATTGCAAGCCCGAATCTTTTGAAGACACCGTGGTGGTCGTACGCTGCGATTCAACTTCATGGGCTACCCAATTACGCCTACTCAGCCATCAGATTTTGAAAAAAATTGATGCCGAATTAGGTTCGGGAATTGTCACGGTTATCAAGGTCTTGGGCCCCAATGCTCCCTCCTGGCGCCATGGCCTGCGTTCGGTTGCCGGACGCGGCCCGCGAGATACCTACGGATAAAATTGCTGGCACGGCATATGGCGCTCTAACGGAGCCGCTGGCTGGATCCCCCCTTACTGCTCCGCCAGTAACCGCTCTAAGTGATGATTCTGTGCCTACTACAGCCGATTTGATGCTCAGGATCCCTATATATTTCGCTAAACGCGGTAGAATTAGAGGCAGTGAGTGCGCGTCGCGCGGGCATCCCCCGCGTACGTTGCGCCAGACCATGGTTTTTTGTTGGCCCGTACGCAGAGTCGGCAAGGAATCGCGCACCAAATTCGAGGAGTTCGTAGCACAAGTGTCTACCGAAAACGCTTCACCGCAGGAGCCGGCCGAGAGCCAAGTACCCGCGGAATCGATGACTTCAAAAGTCGAACACACCTATGGCGCCCAGGACATTACCGTCCTCGAAGGACTCGAAGCGGTACGCAAACGTCCGGGCATGTATATCGGTTCAACCGGACCTCGTGGCCTTCACCACCTGGTATACGAAGTTGTTGATAACTCCGTCGATGAGGCCCTAGCCGGATACTGCGACACTATCGACATCACCTTGCAGAACGATGGCGCTGTCAGAGTACAGGACAACGGCCGTGGCATCCCCACAGATATGCATCCTACTGAGGGCAAGCCGGCGGTAGAGGTCGTTATGACTATCCTGCACGCTGGCGGTAAGTTCGGCGGCGGCGGGTATGCGGTCTCCGGCGGACTACACGGCGTAGGTATTTCGGTAGTTAACGCGCTATCTAGCCGCGTGGACACCATCGTTCGGCAAAAGGGTTACGCCTGGCGGATCTCCTTCGGCAATGGCGGCATGACCACCTCCCCATTGACCCGTGGCGAAGAAACCGAAGAAACTGGCACCACCCAGACGTTCTACCCGGACGCCGGAATCTTTGAAACCACAGTATTTGATTTCGAAACCCTGCGTGCGCGCTTCCAGCAGATGGCCTTCCTGAACAAAGGCCTGCGCATCCGGCTGACCGACGAGCGCGTGGTCGAAGAGGTTGAGGCCGAAGTTGAAGACGAGCGTGAAAACCAGGTTGTTAAACCACGCGTGGTCGACTACCTGTACAAAGACGGACTGCTCGATTACGTCAAGCACCTGAACTCCGCGAAAAAAGTGGAATTGGTACACGACGAGGTCATTGCCTTCGAAGCTGAGGACACCACTCGCGGTATCAGCGTTGAAGTCGCTATGCAGTGGACCAATGCCTACTCGGAGTCTGTGCACACCTACGCAAACACCATCAACACCCACGAGGGTGGTACCCACGAAGAGGGTTTCCGCGCAGCCTTGACCGGCTTGCTCAACCGCTACGCCCGCGATAACAAGATCCTGCGCGAAAAGGATGACAATCTTTCCGGCGATGACGTCCGCGAGGGTCTGACCGCAGTACTTTCGGTCAAGCTCTCCGAACCACAGTTTGAAGGCCAGACTAAAACTAAGCTGGGTAACTCGATGGCCCGTGGCTTCGTGCACGGTGTGGTCAACGAGGAACTTGGTGACTGGTTCGAGCGCAACCCGAACGTCGCTAAAGACATTATTCGCAAGGCAATGCTTGCCTCCCAGGCCCGTATGGCGGCCCGCAAGGCGCGTGACAACGCGCGCCGCAAGTCGCCAATGGAATCCTTCGGCATGCCCGGTAAGCTTTCGGACTGCTCCTCGAAGAACCCTGCCGAGTGTGAGGTTTTCATCGTCGAGGGTGACTCCGCAGGCGGCTCGGCTAAGCGCGGACGTGACCCACACACTCAGGCGATCCTGCCGTTGCGCGGAAAGATCCTGAACGTGGAACGTGCGCGTTTGGACCGTGCGCTGGGCAATGCCGAAGTACAGGCGATGATCACCGCCTTCGGCACCGGCATCGGTGAAGAATTCGACATGGCTAAGCTGCGCTATCACAAGATCGTGTTGATGGCCGACGCCGACGTGGACGGCCAGCACATCACCACGCTATTGCTCACGCTGATCTTCCGCTTCATGCGTCCACTGATCGAACAGGGCTATGTGTACCTTGCAAGCCCACCGCTGTACCGCATCAAGTGGACTAACGCCGCTCACGAATACGTCTTCACAGACCGTGAACGCGACGAAGCGCTGGTCAAGGGTGCCGCGTCGAACAAGCGTATTCCTAAGGAAAACGGCATCCAGCGCTACAAGGGTCTGGGCGAGATGGACTATTCGGAACTATGGGACACTACCATGGATCCGGCTCACCGCATTCTGCGCCAGGTGGCCATGGATGACGCGGCCGCAGCCGATGAGGTCTTCTCAGTGCTGATGGGCGAGGACGTCGAATCACGCCGAACCTTTATTCAGCAAAATGCCAAGGACGTGCGCTTCCTGGATATCTAACGCGCCAACCGCAGCGAAACGATAACCAGCAACGAATTTTAGACTTGTAAGGGATGAAATGAGCGACGAGCAAACCCCGGGGAACGAACCGTTGGACGGGGAGATCGTGCCCGCACTAGAGGGACACGACAAGATCGACCAGATCGATTTGCAGACCGAAATGCAACGGTCCTACCTTGACTACGCTATGGCGGTCATCGTGGGCCGTGCACTACCCGACGTGCGCGATGGACTGAAGCCAGTGCACCGCCGCGTGCTGTACGCAATGTACGACGGTGGCTACCGCCCGGAGCGCTCCTACAATAAGTGTGCCCGCGTGGTCGGCGAAGTGATGGGTCAGTACCACCCGCACGGTGACACCGCGATTTATGATGCGCTGGTCCGCCTGATTCAGGACTGGGTCATGCGTTATCCGCTGGCGCTAGGCCAGGGTAACTTCGGTTCCCCAGGTAATGATGGCGCAGCCGCCCAGCGTTACACGGAAACCAAGATGGCCCCGCTGGCCATGGAAATGGTCCGTGACATCAACGAGGACACCGTTGATTTTAAGGACAACTACGACGGCAAAAACCAAGAACCAACCGTATTGCCGGCGCGTTTCCCGAACCTTTTGGTCAACGGCTCCTCTGGCATCGCGGTGGGTATGGCCACCAACATTCCGCCACATAACCTGCGCGAAGTCGCCGAGGGTGTGCAGTGGTACCTGGAGAACCCAGAAGTTAGTCGCGAGGAACTGCTTGCCGCGCTGATGCAGCGCGTCAAGGGCCCAGATTTCCCTTCCGGCGCCATGATTCTTGGCACCAAGGGCATCTCCGATGCCTACCGCACCGGCCGTGGCTCGATCACCATGCGCGCGGTAGTGAATGTGGAAGAAATTCAGGGCCGCTCTTGCCTGGTAGTCACCGAGCTGCCATATATGGCTAACCCGGATAACCTCGCGGTGAAGATTGCCGAGCTGGTCCGCGACGGCAAGGTCGCCGGCATCGCCGACATGCGTGATGAGACCTCGGGCCGTACCGGCCAGCGCCTGGTGATCGTGCTCAAGCGCGACGCCGTAGCCAAGGTAGTACTGAACAACCTCTACAAGCACACCGAACTGCAGTCCAACTTCTCCGCGAATATGCTCGCGATCGTCGACGGAGTGCCACGCACCCTGCCACTGGATGGTTTCATCCGGCACTGGGTGACCCACCAGATCGAAGTAATTGTTCGCCGCACCAAGTACCGCCTGAAGAAGGCCGAAGCCGAGGCTCACATCTTGCGTGGCCTGCTCAAGGCCCTGGATGCTTTGGACGAGGTTATCGCGCTGATCCGCCGTTCTTCGACCACCGAAGCGGCCCGCGACGGGTTGATGGAACTGCTGGATATTGACGAGGATCAGGCCCGTGCCATTCTCGACATGCAGCTACGTCGACTTGCTGCCTTGGAACGTCAGAAGATTCAGGATCGTCACGCGGAACTGGCGGTGATGATTGCCGAGTTTAAGGAAATCATCGCCGACCCGCAGCGCCAGCGCACCATCGTCTCGGAAGAACTCGCCGAGATTGTGGAAAAGCATGGAGATGATCGTCGCACCAATATCCTCATGGGCTTCGATGGCGATATGAACGTCGAAGACCTCATTCCCGAAGAGGAAATGGTCGTCACCATCACCCGTGGCGGCTACGTCAAGCGCACCCGTATCGACAACTACCGTTCGCAGCAGCGGGGCGGCAAGGGCATCAAGGGCGCCAACCTGCGTGGAGACGATGTGGTGGAACACTTCTTCGTCACCTCCACACACAACTACCTGTTGTTCTTCACCAACCACGGCCGGGTGTACCGCACCAAGTGCTACGAGTTGGCCGAGGCTGGGCGCGATGCCAAGGGACAGCACGTCGCCAACGTGATGGCTTTCCAGCCAGATGAGCACATCGCACAGGTGCTTGATCTGCGCACCTACCAGGACGCGCAGTACCTGATGCTTGCTACCCGCAATGGTTTGGTCAAGAAAACCCGCTTGGAAGACTATGACACCAACCGCACCGCCGGAGTCATCGCGATCAACCTGCGTGAGGATGATGAATTAGTCTCCGCACAGCTGGTGAGCGAATCCGATGATGTGATGCTGGTCTCGCGTAAGGGCCAATCGGTACGCTTCACCGCGACCGACACCGCACTGCGTCCGATGGGTCGCGCTACCAGTGGCGTGACCGGTATGAAGTTCCGCGAGGGTGACGAGTTGTTGGCCGCCGAGGCAGTACGTCCCGAAGCGTTCGTTTTCACCGTGACAAATGAGGGCTACGCAAAGCGCACTACGGTCGACGAATATCGTGTGCAATCCCGTGGTGGCTTGGGTATTAAGGTTGCCAAGCTCAACGAGGAACGTGGCGAACTTGTGGGTGCGTTGATCGTTGATGAAACTGACGAAGTACTCGTGGTAATGGCCTCGGGCAAGGTTGTTCGTTCAGCCGTCTCGCAGGTTCCGTCCAAGGGTCGTGACACCATGGGTGTCATCTTCGCAAAGCCGGATAAGAAAGACCACATTATTGCGGTTGCCAAGAACTCGGAGAGCGAGCTCGAAGAGAACTCGGAGGAAGATGGCGTAACGTTGGACGCAGAAAACATGACAGATGAGTCATCTGCTGCGCCGGAAATCGCTTCGGACGTCCAAAACGATGACACCGATAACGGAGGTAACGCATGAGCACGCCCTCGACGCCTCGCCCAAGTGGCAGCGCCCCGAAGAGCGCAGCGCCGCGACCTACCCAGGTAAAGCGCCCAGCGCCAACCTCGAACGGTAACCGCCCAACCGGTGCCCGTCCGGCACCAACCGGACAGCCGCGCCCCGCCGGCGGTCCTGCGCGACCTAGCACGGGTGCACCGCGTCCCGCGGGACAGCGGCCGCCGCAGTCACAAGATCGTCTGGTTCGCCCGGCGCCTAAGGCTAAGGTCCGCAAAGCTCGACTGCTAGCTTCGAAGGTAGAGCCGTTCTCGGTCTTGAAGCTTGCCTTCTTGCTGTCGGTCGCCTTCGGTGTCATCACCGTGGTGGCTTCGGTAGCTATCTGGGCGCTACTGGACCTGACCGGTACCTTTGACTCCTTCAACCAGCTGATGCGTGACGCGATTGGTGCCGAAGGCACTTTTGACCTGCGTGATGTGCTCTCGCTGGGTCAGGTTGCCTCGTACGCGACAATCATTGCGGTAGTCAATGTCGTGGTAATTTCGGTGCTCTCGATGCTCGGAGCGGTGTTGTATAACATTGCCGCTTCGCTCGTCGGAGGCGTCGGAGTAACCCTCACCGACGACTAAGAACGTGCTAGTCGAGCCCGGGATTCATGCTGTGATGCATGACACCCGGGCTCGATTTGTATCTTCTTGCAAACCCCGGTAAAGTTTTATTTCGTTCCGAAGGGAACAAAAAAGGTAAGGGCGTATAGCTCAGGCGGTTAGAGCGCTTCGCTGATAACGAAGAGGTCCCTGGTTCAAGTCCAGGTACGCCCACGGAATCCTTACCGATGAGAAAGAGGGTAGAATGAAAAAGCTCCTGATTCTCGGGACTGTTGTGGCTGCTGCGGTAGTCATGATCAAGAAGGTAAAGGGTTCTACGGAAATCAAGGAAACCTGGCAACAGGTTACCGACAAAGTTTCCTAACGCTTTTCGGGGCCTTAGCTCAGTTGGTAGAGCGCCTGCTTTGCAAGCAGGATGTCAGGAGTTCGAATCTCCTAGGCTCCACAGAATAGATTGGCGGAAAGCAGCAGCTTTCCGCCTATTCTTTTCCAAAGGATGAGCATTGCTCATTATCGGAAGTGAAAATCTTCCACAATTGAATACGGGGCCTTAGCTCAGTTGGTAGAGCGCCTGCTTTGCAAGCAGGATGTCAGGAGTTCGAATCTCCTAGGCTCCACATTTGAAGTAGTGCTAAGAGCGGTGATCGACTCATTGAGTCAGATCGCCGCTCTTTTTATGTATGGTGTAGTTCCCATAATCCGCAGGATCAGATCTGTCACGTCGTCAATAAATTCTTGTACTTCCGACTGCGCGGACTGAGGGCTCTTCCCCCGTTGTACGAGTGCCTCGGCGATATACCGCCCACGAGGATCAGGCTGACCAATCCCCCGGGCGCCAGCTCGATCCGGCCCGCGGCCTGGAGCGCGCCGAGGATAGTGTCGATTGCCTCGGCAAACGCGCGAAGTTCATGTTCCAAAGACTGACAGACCCCGACCGACTACACCTCGAGCACACGTGCTTTGCGCTCATCAGACTGCATTGGTCCCAAAGCCGTGATGACCATCGATGGCACACTCTGTCTGACGGATGCCAACGAATCAACGTAGAAGCCCTGCAGCACCTGTTCGTTTAGTTCGCGATACAGCGCCCTGGCGCAGCTCAAACTTGTCGGCATACAGTTCATAGAATGACCGCGTTGAGACGTGCGCCTGACGGCACACTGCCTGCACCGTCGTTGCATAAACTTGAAGCGTGGCATCCAATAGTTGGTGGCGATGCTTCTCATCGCGCGAGCTGTTGCTCATGTCATTGCCTGCCCCGCGATTTGAGGTCACCGTTCCTGAGTACGTCGGTATCCTCCATCGCATCCTAAGTCTGTTGTCGCAGAGACTGCGTGACCTAATTTTGGGAAAGATGGTCCTTGATCAGGTCACCTCGGTGGACCTTAAGGCGCGCTCCGACTACGAAGAGATATTCCCACCGGGCCAGCCACCAGCCTGATGGCCACTGCGGACGCGTTCAGTACGGACTGTCCAGTAGCTCTGAAGTAGTTCCTCGCCGATCCGAAACCATGATCGGTCTTGAACCTGAGCATGTGCCGCGGAGGCAAAGGCTAGACGCTTGGCATCATCGTAGATCAGGTCACTGACCCGATCACGAAGCTCGTTGAGGTCTCCCGGGGCATACAGCCAGCCTGTGCGCGAGGAATCCACCAGATCCAGTGGTCCTCCCCTGCCAACCGCAACGACCGGCACAGCGCAAGCCATGGCTTCCTGAATGGTTTGGCAGAATGTTTCCGAGGCTCCGGGATGAACAAAGACATCAAAGGAGGCAATGACTTCCGCCAATCGGGTTCCGGAGAGGAAACCGGTGAAGTGGGCGGTGGGTAATATGCTGCGCAGATCGTCTTCCAGGGGGCCCGAACCCACGATCACAAGTCTTGTATTCGGCAGTGAGCTCAAGACTCGTAGGTCAGCGACCTGCTTTTCGGCAGCAAGTCGGCCCACATATCCAATAATGCGTTCACCGGTGGGGGCAATAGTCTCGCGAAACTTTGCGTCACGCCGTTGTGGGGTGAATTGCACGGTGTCCACTCCCCTGCCGCTCAAAACAAGGCGCGTAACGCCCAGAGATTCGAGCTGGCGGCGCGAAAAAGTACTTGGCACCAACGTTAGGTCTGCAGTCGTGTGAATGGCTCTCACGTGATCCCAAAGCTTTTCGGTTAGCCACGGCATTTTATAGCGCGCGGCATAGGTCGGAACCTCGGTTTGATACATGGCAACGGAGGGTATGTTCAGTTCTTGAGCCGCACGTAGGGCACGCCAGCCTAATAAGAATGGGCTAGCCAGGTGCACCACGTCGGGTGCCTCTCTGGCCAAGATTCTTTTGAGACGGCCAACCCCTCCGGCAGCCAAGCGAACCTCCGGGTAATTAACCATTGCCACAGAGGGAACGGTAATGATCGGAAATCCCTTATATGAGCGGGGTACGCTGTGGCCCTTGAGCTCACCGGCCAACGAGGCTGCGGGAGTGATGACCACGGCGCTATGGCCGGTCAGCTCAAGATGATCAAGGGTCCTTAGGACCGAATTTGTAACCCCATTTACGTGGGGTAGGAACGATTCAGCAACGATGGCAACCTTCACAACTTCATGATGCGTGCCGCGGGTAACGCCGAGCTTAACAAGGCATACTGCGTTCATTAACTTCTCACAACGGAACCGACAAGTCCGTCGAAGAATGAACCAAACCCGGGATCAGATGTTTGTTCTCGAAGGATTCTCGGGAAGCCAATGTTAGTTCCTCAGGAGGCATAGAATCAATATAAAAAATTACAATAAACTGAATTTGACCAGCATGTATGTCGCTACGAGGATGCATATCTATAACTTGAGCTTACGCGCTCAGAGGCCCAGTTCAGGCAAGTCACGTAGAGCTTGTAAACTTAGCCGGTGACGTTCTTGTTAGCCGCGTTGGGAATACTCGGCATTTCAGCTTCTGGACCAATTATTGCGGCGTTTCCCGGCGTCCCGGTGATGTCCATGGCGTTTTGGCGCAATGGCGCAGCGGCCTTGCTCCTCGCAGGCCCGGCGATTAAGGAAAACCCGCGGCAGTACTTACGCTTCACTCGGCGAGAATGGTTTTACATTCTGGTTGCCGGTGGGGCGCTCGCCTTGCACTTCGTCTGTTTCATGTTTGCGGTCCGAATGACCAGTGTTGCGGCGGCTACCGCCTTGGTTTGTATCCAAGGCGTGTGGATTGCATTGTTTCAAGCGCTGCGCGGGGTGAGATATCGGTCCCCCGTGATAATCGGAATGAGCACCGCTATCGTTGGCGTTGTACTCATTACGGGTTTTGATTTGGGCCAAGGACTTACGGCGTTTATGGGTGACTTGTTAGCCCTTGCCGGTGGGGTACTCGCCGCGATTTATACGTTCGCAGGATCTGCGGCCCGGCGCACCATGAGCACCTCTCGATATACCTCGATCTGCTATGCCGTTACCGCGGTACTGTTGCTAATCATTTGCCTAGCTACAGGACAGCCTCTGTGGGGATTTGATGCCTGGGGTTGGGTTGGAATTATTCTGCTGACCGTCTGCGCGCAACTATTCGGGCACACTGCGATGAATCACCTACTCAGTGTGCTGGGGCCATTGACCGTTTCGACCCTGATCCTGCTTGAAATTCCCGGTGCTGCGTTGCTCGCCGCATTGCTCTTAGGGCAGGTGGTCCCGGTGGGCACATATATAGGTTTGGGAATCATCTTGCTTGGACTCGTATTTGTCGTCCGAGGCCAAGCGGCACCAAAACTTAGGGCTTAACTTTCCTCGACTAACGTTCGAACCTCAGCTATGTCAGCTTCGCGAGATTCGACAGGCTGCTGTGGTTCGGAAATTTTTGGTTCATTTTCCCAAGGGTCTTCCACCGGACGGGAAGCTTTCCACATGGCCACGATGAGAGCCACAATTCCTACGAACACGCCGAATGCTAAAAATTTTCCTGCTGCACTTTTCTTGCTCATGATTTCTCCCTTGTGAATCAATTTTTGTTACCAGATACCTCCAGACTAGGCAGTTAGCCGATGTGAGACCAGTGTCCGCGAGTCTGACACCGGTGATGACGTAATTGTTTCACTCAGCGCGTACTTCAGCTTTGGCGGCCTTGGCCCTACTCATGGGAGAATGAAGCCATGACCGCAAACGCAACGCATAAAGCCACGATTCACACTACTTTGGGCGACATCGTCGTCGATCTTTTCGGCAACCACGCCCCGAAGACCGTAAAGAACTTCGTTGGCTTGTCGACCGGTGAGCAGGAATGGGTACACCCAGAGTCCGGTGACAAGAAGACCAACACCCCGCTGTACAGCGGCACCATCTTCCACCGCATCATTTCTGACTTCATGATTCAGGGTGGCGACCCACTGGGTCAGGGCTTTGGCGGCCCAGGCTACCAGTTCGACGATGAGATCCACCCAGAACTGAACTTCAACGATCCTTACAAGCTTGCCATGGCAAATGCCGGCATCCGCATGGGTCGTGGAACCAACGGTTCGCAGTTCTTCATCACCACCGTTGCAACCTCATGGTTGCAGGGCAAGCACACCATCTTCGGTGACGTAACCGATGCAGAATCCCGCAAGGTTGTTGACGCCTTGAACGCCGTTGCAACCGATGGCCGTGACAAGCCATTGGAAGATGTTGTTATCACCTCGGTAGATATCGAGACGCTGTAACTTTCAGTAGTAATAACTGCGGCTCCGGTGATTCCCTTGGGGAGTCGCCGGAGCCGCAGTTTTTTTAAACCACCACGATGAGATCAAGGTAGAAACAGATGTCTTACGGTCAAGTGACTCCCGCGGGGCAGTCGGCTCCAAGCTGCTATAGACACCCAGGAACGGTCTCATATGTGTCCTGCAATCGATGCGGCCGTCCGGTATGCCCTCAATGTCAGGTGCCGGCTCCCGTGGGAGTGCAGTGCGTCGAATGCGTCCATGAAGCGAATAAGAAGATCCCTTCTCAGCGGACCGAATTTGGTGCGCGGGCGCGCCAAGGTGTCCCGATAATTACTTATTCACTGATTGCGGTGAACGTTCTCGCCTACATTCTTCAATGGGTGGTCCCGGCGGCCACTGGCTACATGTACTTGGTCCCTATGCGGGCGGATTCAGAACCATGGCGCTTGATCACCAGTGCGTTCGCGCACTCCACGGGCTCTATCTTTCATCTAGCGATGAATATGTACGGCATTTATCTCTGTGGAGTTTTCCTCGAGCCGCGACTGGGTCGCGCACGCTTTAGCTGGCTTTATCTACTGAGCACCTTGGGTGGATCCTTGGGTATTCTCCTGCTGAGTCCCCCACTGAGCGCTACTCTGGGTGCCTCGGGCGCTCTCGCAGGGCTCTTCTTATCCCTCTTCGTAGTTTTCCGCACCAACAAGCAAGTCCTACGTCAGATGGCCATTGTTCTAGTACTCAATGTGGTGCTCGGATTTGTGGTCTCGGGTATTTCTTGGCAGGGACACCTCGGTGGTGCTGTCGTTGGCGCACTGGCGGCCGCTTGCATTGTGTTGGTGCCACGTAATCCACAACGTACGAAGATTCAATTCTCTTTGTTGGGTGTCTTGACGATAGTTGTGGCAGTAGCGATATATCTTGCGGCTGTGGCCGTGAAGTAGCCGCTAAGTTAATTCGAACTCTTCTGCGTCTAGTTATCCACAAGTATTATCCACACTGTTAATAACTTACAACCATGTAACTCGCATCTGGGTAGCGATGGGACACCCCTTAGACGCCCATGATTTCGTGGATATGCCACTTCCGGCATCGAATACTCACAGCTTTACCCACAATTGTGGATAACTTTTAAACAGGCCCTGTAGATAGCCTTATTCCGAGACCCTGTTCCGATCCGTTTAGTTGTTCGAATTTTTAAACGAATCTCTGATATCTGTCGACTGAGTCACCATAAAGAAGATGTCCACACGCGTAATCCACAGTGTTAATAACTTACAACCATGTCATTCAACAACATGCAATTGGCGCTGACTTGGAATAATGAATAGTTTATACAGCCCCTGCTCACCTTATCCCCACCTGTGGATAAAGTTGTGAACAAGTAAATAAGAACGTTCTCCACAAGGTATGTGGATAACCTGTTAATACTGTGGATATCTCACACTCTTTACAAAAAGAGCGGTCGAATCAGCAACACCGCAAAAATGGTCATAAAGATGCAAATGATCGCATCCAGAATGCGCCAGGACGTGGCGCTTGCGAAAATGCGGGACAAGAATCTGGAAGCATAACCAAGTGCCGTGAACCAACAGATGCTGGCCGCAATTGCACCGAGTGCGAAATACCATTTACCGTCGTGCTGTGCGACTGCTACGGAACCGAGCAGAATAACCGTGTCTACGTAAACATGCGGATTAAGCCAAGTCAGAGATAAAGCGGTCAGCGCAACCGTCCATTTGACGGTCGGTGCTGGAGAATTTGAAGTGCTTAGAATGCCAGGGGAGACCGCACGCTTTAGCGCAAGGATGGAGTAGCACAGCAGGAAAATAAAGCCACCAATCCGTGCATAAGTGAGGATCCACGGAGCGTGCTCAACGAGGGTGCCGATACCCATGACCCCGGCCAAAATTAGTACTACGTCTGACGCCGCGCAAATCACGACGGTGAGCAACACGTGTTCTCGTCTGATCCCTTGACGCAGCAGGAACGCGTTCTGGGATCCAATGGCGATGATGAGCGAAAGTCCTGTGGAGAATCCAAGGAATATTGGTGCGGGGATCATAGGGTAACGGTAAAAGAAGTCACTAACCGGTGTCTAACTTAAAATACTGAAGCTACATTAGTCTTGCTAATGTGAATTTAGATCTTGAACACCTCGAAACCTTGCTCGCGGTCATCGATGCGGGGAGCTTTGACGATGCTTCCATTGATCTCGGAGTCAGCCCCTCGGCTATTAGCCAACGGATTAAATCCTTGGAAAGCAGGTTGGGGGCAATCTTGCTGGTACGAAGCCGGCCGGTGAAGCCCACTGAGCAAGGAGCGCGGGTGTTGCGCTACGCGCGACAGATTTCTCTATTGGGCACCGAATTCAGTGAAGAGCTCATGCGTCACGAAGGCCGCGAAGGCAAGATATCACTCACTATCGGAGTTAACGCCGATTCTTTGGCTACCTGGTTCGCTCCGGTCTTCACCGCTCTGGCAAAGTGGCCACAGTTAAGTTGCGAGATTTTACGTACGGATGAAAATCTCACGGTCGGACTGCTTCGTTCAGGCAGGGTCAGCGCGGTGGTGACAAATAGCCAGGAAGCTGCGCAGGGGTGCACCATTCGACGTTTGGGGAGTATGCGTTACTACGCCGTAGCAGCCCCGGGCGTGGTGAGTGAGGCAAGTAAAGACGAGCTCTCCTGGGTGCCAATAGTACTTTTTGATAGAGAGGATCCGTTACAGCATCAAATGCTCGAGCGAATTGATCCCACGAAGCCGCGCCCAGTGGGAACCATCTCTTATGTTCCAGACTCGCTGCTCTTTGTACAGGCGATTCGCGCGGGTATGGGGTGGGGCATGGTTCCCGAACAACAATTAGCTATAGCACCCGAGCTCATGGTTCTCAACGAGCAATGGTTTATTGATGTGCCATTATTCTGGCAACGCTGGTCCGTTGACTCTCCAGCACTTGATCGTCTGGGGAATATTCTGTACACGGCGGCGCAAGAAAGCGGTATTGGTTTGCTAACCTAAGGGGGAGTCGGCGGTAGGTCGATTCCCGGACGAGGGAGCCGTACCCGGAACGACAGCTAAGACGGCCAGTAAGGTATCTGGCATGTATTGGCTAATTCTCGTAATTTCCGGTCTTTTTGAAGCAGTTTGGGCTACCGCACTAGGCATGAGTTCTGGGCTGTCGAAGCTCGTTCCCAGCATCATATTTTTCGCCGCACTTGTCGTTTCAATGGGTGGGCTTGCGTACGCAATGAAAGAAATCCCCACCGGAACCGCCTATGCGGTCTGGGTGGGGATTGGTGCTTCTGTCACGGTTATCTACGCAATTGCGACCGGTCAAGAAGCATTTTCTGTACTGAAAATGCTATTCATTGTGGGCCTGATTGGTTGCGTTATCGGCCTCAAAGCAGTCAGTGAATAACGACTATTTCCATCCAGTTGTCATGAAGAAACCAACCATGGCGATACCAAAGCCAATGACTATGTTCCAGCCGCCAATATTTGGGATCGGGAACAGGGTCTGCGAAATGTAATAAACGATTATCCAGACCAGACCCAGTAGCATCAATCCAAACATCACTGGTTTGTACCAGCTTGGCATGGGCTTATCCGCGGCATGTGTGCCCGGTGCGACCTGCTGGGTCTGTGGTTTGTTCTTGCGTCGTGGCTTAGACTCCGGCACTAGAATTCTCCCTCGGCTTCATCCGCATGTTGTAGTAAATGGGGGAGACTCTCAGGTCTTCCCGGTAGTGTTAGGACAGGTAATGAACGAAAGTTCGCATCATTTTCCTGCGTAGATTCCATACTAGCGGTAATGTGCTTAGTCCTTGATTTAGGATTCATGAAAAATTCGAAAGTTGAGTCCGTAGTGAATGCCAAACCGCCCAAAGGAGCATCACCAAAGTGAACCGTGTATCGTCTGCGCCCGGGCGAAGGATGGCCCGTGAAAAGCAAACATTTGGAAACCGGATTACCGGGTTCCTCGGTGAACTGCTGATCACCCTCGGCATTATCCTCATGCTTTACGTTGTCTGGGAACTCTGGTGGACGAATATAGATTCCGCGAACGCGCAGAAAGAAGTGACGCAGAATCTAGTTCAGGATCTAGGCGACGTGGTGATTCCCCACGAAGAAGTGGAAGAAGACATCGATTACGGTCCGGCGCCGGTCAGCGAAGCCGCGCCAGGTGAAACTTTCGGCATCATGTACTTCCCAACATTCGGCAAAAAGGGCACGCATCACCCGGTGAGCTACGGTGTGCAGAGCTCGGTAATCGACAATCTCGGGATCGGCTATTATCCGAACACCCAGTTGCCCGGCGAAAAAGGAAACTTTGCAGTTGCGGCGCATCGACAGACCCACGGTCAAGTTTTTTGGGACATCGACAAATTAGACGATGGCGATCACATCTATCTGCAAACCAAGGAAGGGTATTACACCTACACCTGGTTTGAGACCGAAATTGTCGCACCATCTAATGGCGACGTGTTGCTTCCAACGCCACACAAATGGGGTGTGGAACCCAAAAAATCGATTCTCACGATGACAAGTTGCCACCCGCCATTTAGCACTCGGGAGCGCATCATCGCCTATTCGGAACTCACCGATTGGCAGCCGTTAGATGCTGGGCCGCCTGGGGAAATTCGGAAACTCGTTGTCGATGCCACAAGCTAGGGAGTAATAATGTACGCATGGATTTTTCGGAATCTTCCAGGACCAATTTGGTTACGCATTATTGAGGCATTAATATTGCTTGCCGCTGTCGTGCTATTACTAATGATGTACGTCTTCCCGTGGCTGTCGCAGTTCAGCCCATTCACCGACTCAACGATTGGCCAGAGCAACCCGTGAGCACCATCAAGATCCTCGTAATCGACAACTACGATAGCTTCGTTTACACCCTCGTTGGTTACCTCCAAGAGCTCGGTGCCCAGACTACGGTTCACCGTAACGACCAGATCAGTCTTCAGCAGGCACAAGAGCTTGCAGCGGCGTACGACGGTGTTCTAATTTCTCCGGGACCAGGTGATCCCGCAGGAGCAGGCGTGAGCGTCGACTTGATCAAGTGGTGTGCAGCGCACGACAAACCGATGCTCGGTGTGTGTCTAGGCCACCAGGCGCTTGCAGAGGCCTTCGGGGGAGTCGTGACACATGCTGAAGAGCTGATGCACGGCAAAACCTCGTTAGTCAGTCACGAAGAACATCCGGTATTCAAGAACGTGGCAAATCCGTTTACCGCCACTCGGTATCATTCGCTCGCTGCGGTTCGCGAGAGTATCCCGCAGGAATTGGAAATTATCGCGGAGACCGCTGGGGGAGTCATCATGGGATTGGCTCACCGCACCGCTCCGTTGTGGGGTTTGCAGTATCACCCGGAATCGGTACTCACCGAACAGGGCTATCAGATGCTCGGCAACTGGCTGGAATCTATTGGACTACAGGGGGCAGCCGAAAAGGCTGGGACTCTGAGCCCACTTTTTAGTGGCGAGTAGTTAGTCGCCGCGATTGCCGCGGCCATTGCCATTGCCGTTGCCATTCCCATTGCCGTTGGTGGACTGTGGAGGCATCGACTTCTCGGTCCCCGAGGATTTACTTTCCTCCGGTGGTGTTGACTCATCTGTTTCGTCAGAGCTCTCCGAGGTGTCCGGGGCTGTTGGGCTCTGGCTTGGAGTGGGTTCTGGCTGCTCGACTGATACGGATACGGTAACAAAAGCACCCTGGGCAACCTCGGCCCCAGCGGCCGGATCTTGCAGGAATAACGTTCCTGGTTCAGACTCGTTAGGAACTTCTACAAACTTCGCCAACAGGCCCACGTCATCTGCGGTGAGAGCCTTTTCTGCTTCATCACGAGTCATTCCACTGATATCAGGCACCTTGACCATTCCGGTGGAAAGAATAAGATCCACGGTAGACCCGGCCTTAACCTTTGAACCAAGCTCGGGACTAGTGCCGATCACCCAGTCGGTAGGAATACTCGCGTGGTTCTCCCTGCTGACGTCACCAACTTCTAGACCCGCTGCGCGAATTGCCTCGCGGGCAGCGACCTCGGACTGATTTTCTAGAGATTCTGGAATAACGCGATCTTCGGTACCCTCAGAGATATAAAGCTTGACCGTTGAGTCCTTGGACAGCTGAGTCCCGTTGTTCGGATCGGTACGGGTCGCCTTGTTTTCATCAACATCAGCGCTAAACTCACGCTCAACGTCCACCTTGAAGGTCGCATCGTTGAGTAGTCGGGTGGCATCCATTTCAGAGAGGTTTTTGACCTCGGGAACCGCGACGGGTGCCCGCTGTTCGGCCTCGGCTTGCAGTGACCTAATCACTAAGAAGCTGGCGATACCCACCGCTACCAAAGCGATAATCGTCAATAGCCAAATAAGGCCACGGTTCGAGCGGTGTTCCCGAGGACGTTCGTCGCGCTCATCGGCACGGGAAGCGAACACCGGATGTTCGCTGGTGCGCGGATGCCGAAATGCTGCGGTTTCATCCTGATGCTCGTAAAAGGGCACCGTAGCAGCCACCATCGTAGCGGCCTCATCTTGGTAAGGAATACCGTTTTGAGCGCCCTCCAAGGCCGTTGCAAAGGCTCCAGCTGATTGGAATCGCTGGTCTCGTTCCTTAGCTAAGGATTTGAGCACCACAGCGTCATAGATTTCAGGAAGTGAATTGTTAACCTCGCTGGGAGGAACCGGGTTCTCCCCAACATGCTGGTACGCCACAGATACCGGAGAATCACCGGTAAATGGGGGCTGATGAGTGACAAGCTCATAAAAAAGGCAACCGGCCGAATAGATATCTGAACGGTAATCGACCAGTTCTCCACGGGCCTGCTCAGGAGAAAAATACTGTGCGGTGCCGACAACCGCCGCCGTTTGGGTCATGGTGGATGAGGTATCCATGGCTCGGGCGATACCGAAATCCATGAGTTTTACATGACCCTGGTCGGTCAACATGATGTTGGCCGGTTTGATGTCGCGGTGTACGACATTCTTCATATGAGAATGATCCAGTGCATCACACACTCCACGGATCAGTTCTACCGCGTATTGTTCATCGACATGCTCATCTTTGAGCACCTGCCTCAGTGTGCGTCCAGAAACATATTCCATGACGATATAAGGTGAGGTGCTCCTGCTGAATTCGGTGGCAGGAAGCTCGCCAGTGTCGTAAACAGCAACGATATTTGGGTGGCTGAGCCCGGCGACCGACTTCGCCTCGCGACGGAATCGGTTGGTCACCATCGGATTATCGGCCGTGTCGTGGCGCAGCACTTTGATCGCTACCTGACGGGCAAGAGTATGATCTGTCGCTAAATAAACGTCGGCCATTCCGCCACGGCCGATCAGCGACCGAATTTCGTAACGGTCGGCAATCAGCCGAGGCAAACCGGGCGGCAATGCATCAAAATTACTCATGGTGCTTCGCTTGCGCCGGTTTCTTTAGGTGTTGCCGACTCGGTCGGGGTAGCAGTTGGTGTTGGAGTCGGGGTTTCGGTAGGAGTTTCTTTTGGCTCTGGGCCAAGTGAGATGGTCAACGAGATTCGCGATCCAGGAGTGACCTTGGTGCCTTCAGCAGGGGTTTGCTTCAGCACGGTATTTGCTACGGAAGAATCGTGTTCTTCTCCACCCTTGGATACTGCCAGACCAGAGTCCTGCAACAGCTTTTGGGCGGCTTCGTAGCTCATGCCGGTGACCGCGGGAACATCCACGGTTTCTGGGGCCTTCGCATAGCTCACCTTGACCGTAGAGCCGGGTTCAACACTTCCGGTAGGAGAAACCGATAGCACCTCGCCAGGATTGGCTTCCGAGCTTTCCGTTGCAGAATCACTGACTTCTAGACCCAAGGACTGCAATTGTGCGATGACGGTTTCAATATCCTTGCCCACTAAGTTGGAAGGCACGGTGACGGACTCGACCGTTTTTGTTGGGGCGGTGGTCTCTTCGCTTGGTGTGCTGGTTTCGTCGCTCGGTTCGGTAGTTTCAGCACTAGGTTCAGAACTTTCCACCGACGCACTGGTGCTGACCGGAGGGCTAGTTGGTTCCGTGTTCGAGGAACCCAATTTTGGAATGAGCCAAGCACCCAAGGCAATCAATGCTGCCAAGACGATGACGACTACCAATGGAATGATCCAAGGGTTTCGTTTCTCGTCCTCATAGCCTTCCTGATTGTCCGCCTGATGCTCGTCAAAGCCTTCGTCATCGTAGCTCGCTGCGGAAGCACCTACAGCGGCTGGCGCCGAGACCGTAGGCATGGCGTTAGTCATCGGCGGGGCAGCTTCCACCGAGGTGACGGCTCGGGTGGCGTCTTCATCCAGATTAAGTGCCTGAGTAGCGTCATCGTGCACACCGGTGATGAGCATGCCGGGTACGGCGATGGTCGCGGTGTTCGTGTCACCCTTGCGTAGCGCCTCTGCGGCGTCTGCCAAAGCATTCGCGTTAGCTGGACGGTCTGCCGGGTTCTTGGCGAGCATCGAAATGATCAGCTGACGAACGGGTGCGGGCAGCGAATCGGGAAGTGGTGGGGGAGCGTCGTTGACCTGCGCCAACGCGATGGCGATCTGTGATTCACCGGTGAATGGCCGACGTCCGGCAAGACACTCGTAACCAATCACGCCCAGTGCATAGATATCCGAGCTGCCCGTGGCGATCTGACCGGTGGCCTGCTCCGGAGCCAGATACTGGGCGGTGCCCATCACCTGACCGGTGGCCGTCAGTGGAACCTGATCGGCCAAGCGCGCAATGCCAAAGTCGGTAATCTTCACAACACCGGTAGGCATCACCAGAATATTGCCGGGCTTCACATCGCGGTGTACGAGGCCATGTTCATGCGCTGCGGCTAATGCACGAGCGGTCTGTGCAATCAGTGACAGCGTGCGATCTACGTCGAGCTTTCGCTCGCGTTCGATAATGGTCGACAGCGGTGGGCCAGGAACGAGTTCCATGACCAGATACGCGGAGCCCTGCTCCTCGCCGTAGTCGAAAACGCCCGCGATACCCGAGTGATTTAGCAACGCCGTGTGGCGCGCCTCAACGCGGAAACGAGTCAGGAAACTCTCGTTGTCCGTGTATTCCTCTTTGAGGATCTTGATCGCAACTAAGCGTCCAAGAACCTGATCTCGGGCCTTCCAGACCTCGCCCATGCCACCGATCGCGATGCGGTCAGTCAGCTTGTATCGACCGCCCAAGGTGGTGCCGGTTACTGGCCTCACTTGTTGAACACCGCCTCTGTCATCTTCTTCATCAGTGACCCGGCCGTGTTGTGGCCAGTATCGTAATCTACTTGTTCAATGTTCACGGTGATCGCGACCTGTGGATCATCACCCGGCGCGAAGCCGGTGATCCAGGAATTGACCATCCCCGTGGTACCAATTTGTGCAGTACCGGTCTTGACCCGTAGGTCAACACCTGGCACCGCGGCATTCATTGCCGTGCCCGACTGCACGGGGCCCATCATCAATTCGGCCACCGTGTTGGCGACTTCCTTGGTAGTAGCCGTAGAGAAAGCCTTGGGCTTTGGATCTTCAATTACTCGGAGATCCGGGGCGATGACCTTATCAATCATATTTGGTTGCATGATTACCCCGTCGTTAGCGATAGCCATGGCGACCATATTCATTTGCAAAGAAGTCGTTTTTGTATCGAACTGTCCGATGGTGGACATGGCTAACTGTGAGGCAGTCATGCCAGTCGGGAAAACACTGGCAGTTACGGACTGCGGAATGTTTAGCTGTTGTCCAAATCCGAAGCGTTCGGTGACATCCTCATATGGTTTTGCGCCGAGCTTCTCGCTGATATTCACGAATGGCGTATTGCAGCTCTGGGTAAAGATGAATTCGAGCTTTGCCTGCGGTTGGCGGGCACAGATGCCGGCTTCAAAGTTTCGGAGTTTGGTATTCGTACCCGGCAAGGTGATGCGGGTCGGGTTATCGATTACCGTATTCAAATCATATTCACCGGATTCCAGCGCCGCCACGGTACTCAAAATCTTGAATGAGGAGCCTGGCGCTACGAGGTTTCCGATCGCAGGATTAATGTAAGGGCTCAAACCCTTGACGTTGTTCAGCTTCTTCATGTTTTCGGCAGCTTTAACCGTCGAGTGGACTGCAAGCTCATTGGGGTCAAAGCTCGGCTTTGAAGCCATAGCTAGAATGTCACCGGTTTTTGGATCCGTCACCACGATGGTGGCCCGCAATCCATCCGGGATCATTTCGTAGGCCTTCTTCTGCAGATCGCCATCAATGGTGAGCTCGACCGAAGCACCTTCGGCCTTCTTGCCGGTAAACATCGCGGTGAGGCGATCAAAGACTAGATCGGAGCTGCTGCCGGTCAACCAAGAATTCAGATCTGATTCCAGATGGGTGCTGCCATTAGCCAGTGAGTAATAACCGGTGAGGTGAGCGTATTCTTCGGGATTGTTGTACTTGCGCTGGTACGTGAATTGACCGTCATCGGTGGGTACCGATTCCGCGATAGGTTTACCGTCTACCAAGATGGCCCCGCGCGGTAGATCAAATTCGCGGTAAAGCTGACGCTTATTCAGCGAGTTGTCGGCAAGCTTTTCGGCACTGAAGAACTGGATGTAGCTTAAGCCTGCAAGGCAGACAACGAACATCATGGTCAAAGCGATCCAGACGCGCTTAATGGCTTGATTCATACGTTCTTCACCGCCTTTGTAGTTATAGCTCCCGGAGTTGCAACCTCGTCGGTGGGTCCCACGCCGCCGAGCATTGGACGACGTGAATTATGCGAAATCATTAAGAGTAAGGCGACGATGATCCAGTTCGCGAGCAACGATGAACCACCGGCCGCCATGAAAGGAGTTGCCAAACCGGTCAATGGAATCAGTCGCGATACGCCACCAATAATGACGATGCACTGCAATCCGAGGGTGAAAGACAACCCAGCGGCGAGGAGCTTGCCGAAGGTATCTCGTGATCCCAAGGCCGCGCGTAGTCCTCGACTGATCAGCAACATATAGAGCAGCACGATCGCCGAAAGCCCTATCAGACCGATCTCTTCACCAAAGGAAGCGATGATCATGTCCGAGTTTGCAAGCGGAACACGGTAGGGAGAACCTTCACCCAGACCGGTACCAAATAGTCCACCGTCGGCCATGCCAAACAGGCCTTCGACGATCTGCATGCTGCCGCCGCGGGCCTGATAAATTTCCGGGGAGAAAGCATTGAGCCAAACGTCGATTCGGCGGGTTACGTGACTCATCGTCATCGCGGCAAAGACGCCTCCGGCCGCAACCATCAGCAGACCAATGAGCACCCAGGAGATTCGGGCCGTAGCCACATAGATCATCACGATAAACAGGCCGAAGAACAGAATCGAAGAACCAAGATCTCGCTGCACCACGAGTACACCAATGGACAATACCCAGGCCACCACCATTGGTGCCATATCGCGCAGTCGTGGCAATTGCAGTGGGCCAAGCTTGCGGCCAGCCATCAAGATGAGGTCACGGTTGGACGAAAGATAGCCAGCAAAGAAGATCGACAAGGTGATTTTGGCCAGCTCGCCGGGCTGCATAGAGAACGGGCCTAGCCGGACCCAAATGCGAGCACCGTTGATGGTCACGCCAAATCCGGGAATCATCGGCAAAAGCAGCAAGATTATTGATGCCAGCAATGCGATGTAGGTGAATCGGCGCAACATGCGGTGATCGCGGATCGCCCAGAGAACGACGGCTGCAATGATTACAGCGATGGTGGTCCATAGAAGTTGACGCATGGATTGATCCGTGGTTTTTGCCAAGTCAATCCGGTGAATCATCGCTAAGCCAAGGGAGTTCAAAGCTACCGTAATCGGAAGTATTACCGGATCAGCATATTTAGCGAAAATGCGTAACATGATGTGCATAAGGAGGGCTAGCCCAGCCAGAATTCCGGTTTGCACGAAGAAGTCGGTGTTGTCGTTCGCGTCCGAGCTACTTCCAACGAGGAAGAAGGCTGCGGCACCAACACTCAGCGCCAGTAATAGTAGAACCAGCTCCAAATTGCGTCGTGGAACCGGCGCGGTGTGCAGTTCGCTCATCGCATGATCTCCTGACAATAGGCTGGCGGAAGTGGGGAATTCTGATTACCGCCGTTAGTACCCGGCGCCTGAACAGGACAATTCTGTTTTGCCGTGACAAGAAGTTCTTGAATCATCATGGCCGCGTGTTCCTGGCTGTCGGCCAAAATTGCAGATTCCACGCGCTGCCGTGAATATTCGGGCAGGGCTTCAAGTGGAATACTGCTGACGGTGTCGACCTCAGACAACGAAATCGGTCCGAGCTCTTGTGGCACACCGCGATAAATGGCGACCTTGTCTCCAACGGCTCCCACATAGAACTGGGTTTGTGTCCAGAGGTAACCCCAGACGCCCAGTCCGATGATTAGCAAGGTGGCCATGGTCAACAGCAGTGGCATAAACCAGCGATGCTGCACGGGACGTGAATCCAATGGGTCAAGAACTTCACCGGCAGCTGGCGAACGGTGCGTAAGTAACGCGGCGGCTCGACGTTCACCGGTGTGCTGGGTGACCACAGGAATCTGGCCGGTCTGCGTCGCCAGTTGGGCGGCACCGACCAAAAGGTGTGGACGTTGCGAAATCTCGTGGCGCAACACGGATGCGCTTGCCTCAACATCGCCTTCGGCGGCGATGGTCAGCTGACCGGTATCTGGTGCCGGTTCGAAGCTGGCCGGACCCGCATCTTCGGTGTCATCTACTTCGATGACGTCAAAGAGCACGACGGTAACGTTATCCGGCGCTCCGTTACGCAGAGTAGTTGCTACGAGGTCGTTGACCGCCGCATTCATATCTGCGGTGCCACGCACAATTTGTTCGATGATGGGCACTGCCACCGCATCGGTCAGACCGTCTGAGCATAAGAGCCAGCGTTCTCCGGGTTGCGCTTCGAGCTGTAATACATCTACTTCGGGGGATGCGTCAGAATCGCCCAGCACACGCAGTAGTACGTTTTTATGTGGGTGAGTTTCTGCCTCGTGCGGCTGGATTCGACCCTCTTCAACGAGTCGTTGAACAAAGGTGTGGTCGCGGCTGATCTGTTCAAATTCATTATTTTTCAGGCGGTAGGCGCGTGAGTCGCCAATATGCGCCAGATGTAAGGTCTCACCGGAGAGAAGCACCGAGGTGACGGTGGTGCCCATGCCTGAAAGTTTCGGATTTGCACCGACAAGTTCGTTGAGCACCAAATTCGCTGCCTGAATTTCATCGGTCAGGGCATTTTGTGGATCTACCGTGTAGCGGCGGTCCAGATGCACCAGATCTAGCACCGTGGAAGCCGACGCCACATCGCCACCGACGTGACCTCCCATGCCGTCGGCCAGAACCGCGAGGTATTCGCCGGCATAGGCAGAGTCGTCGTTCTTTTTGCGTATGCGTCCGACATCGGACATGGCCGCAAATTTAAACTTTAAAGCCATTGGCTAGGCCTTCAATTCCAGAACAGTCTTCCCGATGCGGATTCGCTGTCCCGGTTCAACTGGCTGTGCACGAGTGAGCTGACTATCTCCCACAAAGGTGCCGTTGGTAGAGCCCAGATCCTCGATAAACCACCGTGACCCCTGAGGAAAAAGGCGTGCGTGACGGCCTGAAGCATAATCGTCTTCGAGAACCACGGTGGCGTCTTGCGCGCGGCCGAACATAATAGGTTCTCCCTGCAAAGGGATGCTGCGTCCGGCTAGCGGGCCCTCAACAATGTGTAAGGTGCTAGCTGCCTTGCGTGTGCTGACCTCAGGTTCGGCAAGTTCTGGATTCTTCTTCAAAGCCCTGGCGCTAGGTGCGCCGGTACGAGCTCGAGCACCAATTGCTAGGTCGCGGCGCATGGCGCCAACGATGCTCAAAACGAGTAACCAAATCAGGACGAGGAAGCCAAGGCGGAACAGGCTGAGTACGAGATCATTCATGCACGGCCTCCGTTGCTAGGCGTAATTAGGCGAAAAACTATCTTGGTCTGTCCCATAGTAATGATTGAACCGTCCAATATACGCGTCTGCGCGGAAATCTTCTTACCATCGACGTAGGTACCGTTGGTTGAGCCGAGATCGGTGACTACATAAGAGCCCGGAGACTTCTGCTCTACTCGAATATGCTGACGGGAAACTCCAGTGTCGTCCACCGGAATATCGGTGCTGGCCGAACGACCAAGCACGATCGAGTGGTGATTGAGGGCGAAACGCTGCCCGTTGACTTCAACTACCGCTTGTTTCGGAAGCGGCGCGGCGGCCGGGGCTGCTGGCTTTGCGGTAGGTCGAGGTTGTGCGGTGGTTTGCGGCGTTGGCGTCGCGGCAACGGGCGTTGGTTCTGCCTTAGGCGTCTGGGGTTTAACGGGAGCGGAAGCGACCGGGTTTGCGCTTGAATCCTTCACGGATCCTGCAACTTCCACTTCGCCGGCCTTGAGTTCTTGAGAATTCACAAAATGAATCATGATCTTTCCCTGAACCGAGTATCCCTGGGTGACCGCGTGTTCCGCGGTGACCTTAGCCATCTCGTTGACTACCGGGGATCCCCACGCTTTGGCAGTGTCAAAATCTTTAGTACTCAACGACACGACGAAGTCGTTCGGAGCAAGGCTGCGACCTTCACTGATCGCGAGAATTCCACGATCCATTTCATTGCGAAGCGCGGTAGTTAGTTCGACAGGCTTAATGTCTGCGGTGCTGTTACCACGAAAGAAGCTGGTGACGACCTTCTCTAAGCCTCGTTCGACATTATCGAGAAAGCTCATTACGTGTGCTCCTTTCCTGTAGTCCATGGCGTTTTTTGGCCCGGAATTTCAGTTCAATGTCCTTGCAACACAGAACGTCATTCTCGATCTTACTGTTTTCAGCTGTGCAATTCCCGGAAATATCCTTGAAGGAAAGGCAGGCAACTGATTCAACGTCCCAACTGGTCAAAAGGTTTCATGTGGTGCTGGGCACATGCGGTTGATTCGATTAGGTGAACAATAAAAACAACGTGTAAGCTATTTCTTGTTGCCGCGAGAGCGGGAATCATGCGCGAGTGGCGGAATTGGTAGACGCGCTGGCTTCAGGTGCCAGTGCTCGCAAGGGCGTGGGGGTTCAAGTCCCCCCTCGCGCACATGAGAAATGTCTCGGAACATCGTTTGATCGATGTTCCGAGACATTTGTTTTTAACTATTCACCGCGTCAATATTTTGGGTCACGCCCCGAGTTGAGAAAAGTTATCTAGATTCCGCTTGACGCCGCGTGCGGCGGATCGTCCGGCTCGATTTGCGCCAATGGTGCTTGCCGAAGGTCCGTAGCCCACCAGCTGCACCCGTGGATTCTTGACTGATCCGGTACCTTTTCCCGCACGGTCTAGCTGAATGCCACCGTGGTCACTGCGCAGTTTCAGTGGGGCGAGGTGAGCTATGGCTGGCCTGAATCCCGTGGCCCAGAGGATCGCGTCAATTCGTTCAAATCGACCATCGGCCCAGCGTACTCCGTCGGCTTCCACCGTAGTGAACATTGGGTGGCGTTCATAAGCGCCTAAGTCTTTGGCTTCCTGTTCTTGGGCGCGTAGCGCAAGTCCGGTCACGCTAACCACGCTTTGTGGCGGCAATCCTTGAGCAACGCGTTGCTCAACCAAAGCTACTGCGGCAATCCGTGCTTCGTCGGAATCGAATGTATCTTCCCGCCAATTTGGGTCGGTGCGTGTTACCCATAACGTGTCGGTAATTGGACGTAGCGCACCAAGAAATTGCACGGCCGACGCGCCGCCGCCCACGACTAGGACTCGTTTGTTTCGAAAGTATTCGGGACCGGGGTATGCCACCGTGTGGAATTGCTCTCCGATAAATGTTTCCACCCCGGGGTAGTGCGGAAGGAATGGGCGTGTCCAGGTTCCTGTCGCGTTAATTAGGGTGTGAGCGCGCCAGATGTTCTGTGCAGCGTGAACGAGTAATGTGCCGGCTTCATCGGTAACGCTAGTTACGTTCACCGGCCGAATAATTGGTAGTTCATGTTCTTTTTCGTAGTCTGCAAAGGATTCGGGAACCGCCACATTGGCCCGGCGAAGGTCGAGTTTTGGTGGCATGGCGTCTGGTAGCTCGGCGACGCCGTGAACGTCTCGCATGGTCAATGCGTCCCACCGGTGTTGCCAAGCTCCACCGGGTGCTGTGTTTGCATCGAGCACAACGTGTCGCAGGCCTAAGCGTTTCAGGTGATAGGAAGCCGATAATCCGGCCTGTCCGGCACCGATGACAATGCTGTCCAAAATTTCCACGGTTAGCTTGTTTCCTTTACCGGCTCTCGGATTCCATCCCAATTCACGCTGGCTTCTTCGATCTTTTGCGCCAGTTGTGCCTTTGGAAGGTTAGCTCCGAAGGCGGGGTTTCCTGGCTGTAGGCGTGCACCATTTGCTAGCGAGCCAATGAGTAATGGGTCGAAACCAAGGGCGTCGATCAAGGAGGCCACCTTTGGAAGCTGATGCTCTCCGGCGATGGCAATAGCCTTGCGATCGCTGCTGCCAGCGGACTTCGACTCTTCTTCAAGGTCGTGGTATCCCATGTGATTGAGCGCCTTGACTACACGGGAGCGTGGCAAGAATTCTTGCACAATTTCGCTGGTGGAGGTTAGTGGGTCACGCAAGTCCTCGCGGATGCCATCGGTTTCCCACCAGTAGTTCATCGTGTCGATAACTAGTTTGTCAGCCAGCTGAGCAACGGGCAGCGTGTGGTACTTACCCAGGGGAAGCGCCAGAATGACAATATCTGCGTTACTCGCGGCATCGGCCGAGGACATCGGTTGCGCTCCGGGGGTCAGTATTTCGACGGTCAACGCGATCTTCGCTGGATCCCCGGAGCCTGCGATGAGTACGCGATAGCCGGCGGCTAACGCGAGCCGGGCCAGGGCTGTGCCGACCTTTCCTGCGCCGAGGATTCCAAGCGTGGTGCTCGAGTTGTTCATCGTGTGACCTTCTGACTTGCTGGTTGTTCGGCGAGCATTTCGCGGACTAACGGAATCACCTTGGTGCCGTAGAGTTCCACGGCGCGCAAGCGATCGCTGGCGGGCACCGCTCCACCGCTGTAGATCAGATCAAAACGTCCGATATCCAGTGTGCCGATAGTCTTGGCAATTTTGCGCGCCACGGTTTCGGGCGAGCCAATGTAAAGCGAACCGTGGGCGGCTTCGGCTTCAAATTCCTCGCGGCGCATCGGCGACCAACCACGTTCGGCGCCGATCTGATCACGCATCTTCTTATAGTCTTCGAAGATGATTTCCTTGGCCTGCTCGTCGGTGTCCGCAATAAATCCAGGAGAGTGCAGGCCGACCGGGTGCGAGCTCTGGCCTAGTTGCGCGTTCGCACGGTGGTAGAGATCAATGTAAGGAGCGAAGCGGTCCGGGGCGCCGCCGATGACGGCGAGCATCATTTGGAAACCGTAGTTTGCGGTTCGAATGACAGATTGTGGGGAGCCGCCGACACCGACCCATGTTTTCAGACGCCCCGACTCGGTCTTCGGGAAGACATCTGCCTCGTTTAGGGAGGCGCGCGTAGTGCCCTGCCAGGTGACGGGCTTCTCATCGAGTAGCTTGTGGAAAAGGTCGATCTTCTCGTCGAAGAGTAGGTCATAATCGGCCATGTCATAGCCGAAGAGCGGGAAGGATTCGGTAAATGAGCCGCGACCTAGAATCACTTCGGCTCGGCCGCCGGACAGCGCATCAACTGTGGCGAAGCGCTGGAAAACGCGTACCGGATCGTCTGAGGATAGGACGGTCACGCCGGAGGCAAGGTGAATATTGCTGGTTGCTGTTGCAATCCCTGCAAGAACTGTTTCCGGGGTGGTAATTGCGAACTCTGGCCGGTGGTGTTCACCTACCGCAATGACATCTATGCCCACCTGGTCTGCGAGGACTGCCTCCTCTAAGGTGGCGCGAATTGCCTGAGCGTAGGACACGAGCTGACCGTCCTTGCCACGCGGCACATCGCCGAAGGTGTCGATACCAAATTCGATGTTTTCGATGCCATCCATGTTCGAACCCCTTACCAGTCTTCATTTTTAATTGACACGTCAATCATATGCTTTTATGGTTGACATGTCAATAAATAAAAGTTCGTAGGTTGCTCAGCGGTGCGTCTCACTGCAAAAAAGTATAAATTTGGTCTCGTTCTAAACCCGAGCCAACCGAGCGTCCAAGCAAGACATAGAATCAAGGACAAAAGAAAGTGGGATGACATGTCAAAGGGTCCGAACATCGTGGAGCTCACCGGAATAGTTGACCAGATCGGCGACAGGCTGATCCTGCGCTTGGACGAGGAATCGAGCAAGAGCCTGCCTAGCCGCGGACAAGTTGCCGTCCAATTGCTCAACTCCCCAGAGACGGTCGTCGTAGAGCCCGATGGACGGAGGGGGCATTGGATCCCGGGCGAAGTACTTGATCTTCACCCCGGACAAGAGGTGAGCCTTTCGGTCACTATCGCCGAATTTTGGCCGGAAGTTAAACTTCCGCAAGACCTTGCCGGTGCCTTGGCGGAAGCCGATGATCTGCATGAAACTTGGCTCGGGCTGACGCCCATGGCTAGGTGGGAGTGGGCACGCTGGGTGAAATCTACGCAAAGCCCAACGACCCGGGAGCGTCGAGTTCAGGTGAGCATTTCCAAGCTTCGTGACGGAAAGCGCCGACCGTGTTGTTTTGACCTGTCCTCGTGCACGGATCCAGAGGTTGCCAAAGGTGGAAAGCTTATCCAGTAGCTACTGGGTTCCGCCGCTGGATGCGCGCACCATGAGTTGGCTGGAGAGCTGAAGTTTCGACTCCTTCAAGGGCGTGCCATCGATTAATTGGCGCAGTGCCTGGGCGGCCTGAACCCCGACACTATGTGCGTCGAGACGAACACTGGTCAATGACGGGTGCGAGGCGGTAGAAAACGGCAAGTCATCAAATCCAGTCACCGCTAAATCCTGCGGAACCCGAACACCTGTGGTGCTGGCAGCTTGAAGGACACCATACGCATGGGTGTCGGTGGCGCAGGCCAATGCGGTGATCCCGGATTCTTTCCAGACATCCCAGTGGGCCGCGAACGTTGCCGCAGCATCTCCCATTTCAATGGTTGAAGAGCTGACAGCTACTGCGGGAACTTGCATTCCGAGCTGTGTGGCGGCGCTTAAGAAGGCTTCACGTCTCATGCGAAGAGTGGCGGTACCGGTAGTTGCGTCTAAATAACCAACTTTGCGATGCCCTTGTGCGGCGAGGTGCGCCGCCACATCGTGGGCACCTTGGAGTACATCAAAGTTAACCGACGGGATATTTTCTGGTGCGTCTGGTGCGTCCAGTGCAATCAACGGCAACGGACTGGAAAGTTCGGATAAGAACAACGGCGTGGGCGCATGGACCAGTAGGCCAGCGGGCCGTAACCCGAGTAACCGTCTGATTTCGGTAGCGCTGGGGGATAAGCCGGCGTCGGTGACCGAAAGTAATAGCTGGTAATCCTCGCCAAGAACTCCGCGCACACCCGCAATGAGCTTTGCAAAGAACGGGTTTGAAATATCCGGGGCAACCAAGATGACCAGCGAACTGACCCCACGGGCCAGAGAACTACCGATGCTATCTACGTAGTATCCAAGCTCGCGTATTGCTTCGCGAACACGTTCCTCATTGCGCTTGGAGACTCGGCCGGCGGACTTGCCATTGGCCACGAGAGAAACTGTCGCCGTGGAAACTCCCGCGTGGGTTGCGACCATAGCGGCGGTGACCTTGCGCGCAGGGCGCGGTTCGTTCGGCGAATCAGCATTGTTCATGGCTCCATCCTAGTGTGCGAGCGGGTGTGCGCAAGCCGTTTAGTTAAGCGCTTGACTGCTTGGGTTTGAGCGGGAAGAATTAGGCTCAATAACCAACTAACTCCCGATATTTTGTTATCGGACGGACCAGGGGCGTACATGAGCACACCACGCAAGATCATCCTTGACTGCGATCCGGGGCACGACGACGCGGTCGCTATTTTATTGGCGCACGGAAACCCGCAGATCGAATTGCTCGCGGTAACTACCGTCGTAGGTAATCAAACTCTGGAGAAAGTCACCGATAACGCGCTAGTGGTGGGCACTATTGCCGGAATTACCGGTGTACCTTTTGCTGCTGGGTGTGCCCGCCCGTTGGTTCGCGAGATAGAAAACGCCCCGGAGGTCCACGGTGAATCCGGCATGGATGGTCCGGCGCAACCGGCCTCACGCATAGTGCTTGACGAGCGTCACGCGGTAGATCTGATTATCGAATTGATCATGTCTCATGAGCCGGGGGAGATCACCTTGGTTCCCACCGGAGCGCTGACAAATATCGCGCTGGCGGTTCGCCGCGAACCGCGAATCGTTGAGCGCGTACGCGAAGTGGTGTTGATGGGCGGCGGTTACCATACCGGTAACTGGAGCGCGGTAGCCGAATTTAACATCAAAATCGACCCGGAAGCCGCCCACATCGTCTTTAACGAAAAGTGGCCGGTGGTCATGGTCGGACTGGACCTCACCCACCAGGCCCTTGCCACCAAGGAAGTGGTGCAGCGCATCGAAAAGGTCGGCACGGGGCCGGCAAAATTCGTTCGCGAATTGATGGACTTCTTTGCGCAGGCCTACCTGGATCATCAGGGCTTTGATGCTCCTCCGGTACATGACCCTTGTGCCGTCGCCTATGTCATTGACCCAACAGTGGTGCGCACGCTGCGCGCCCCGGTCAGTGTTGAACTACGTGGGGAGCTCACCCTAGGCATGACCGTAGCCGATTTGCGTGCCCCGGCCGCCGAAGATTGCCATACCTCGGTGGCGGTTGATCTGGACCATGAACGCTTCTGGGATCTGGTGGTTGATTCACTCGAACGCATCGGTGAGGTCGATCTAACAGCGTAGTCTAGGCAAAATGTCTTAAATTGTGATGGCAGTCAATGCCAAAGCACCTACGGCATGCATAGACTGGAGATAAATACAGCTCAGGAGGCGAAGTGGCAGTCAAAACCCCGCACCAGAACGTAACTTTTGAATCGTCCGGAACGCAGGCGCACGGATATCTTGCGCTTCCCGAATCCGGTAAAGGCCCCGGCGTGATCGTCATCCAGGAATGGTGGGGACTGACCGACCATATCCGCGATATCGCAGACCGCCTCGCCGCCCAAGGTTTTGTCGCCTTGGCTCCAGACCTTTATGGCGGTGCGATCACCCATGACGGTGAAGAAGCCGGCCAGATGATGTCACAGCTGCCCGAAGAGCGGGGTGCCGAACTGCTCTCCGGAGCAGTCGACTACCTATTGGCGAGCGAGTCTGTCACCAGCACCAAGCTGGGAACTATTGGTTTCTGCATGGGTGGCGGTTTTGTCCTGCAGTTGGCAGCCCAGCAGGGTGAAAAAATTAGTGCCGCGGTTCCGTTTTACGGTGTCGGGCAGGGTGTGCCCAATGATTTCAGTGGTGTGCGCGCCGCGGTTCAAGGTCACTACGCGAACTTTGACGACTTGTACCCCGTCGCGGATGCCAAGGCTCAAGAAGAACAGATTCGCTTAGAATCCGGAGCCGAAGTTCAGTACTTTTACTACGACGGCAAGCATGCTTTCCACAACGATGAGAATCCTGCGGGAAACTACGACGCACAGCTTGCCGCCCTTGCCTGGCAGCGCGCCGTGGACTTTTTGCGACAAAAAGCCAGCTAAGCGCATAAAGTGGTAGGCATCACAGTTGGTGTCTGTCTCAAAATACTTACGAAGCAATCCCTATTCAAGGAGAAATAATGTCAGAAATCATCCTCGTTGGTGTTGACGGTTCCGAAACCGCACAGCGTGCGGCCCGCCGTGCAGCCGAGCTCGCAGTGAAGATCGACGCCGAATTGGTGGTGCTCACCGCACACGCTTCGGATAACACCGAAGTAGTTTCCATTGGTAGCGACACCTGGATCTTGGACGACGCAGAGCAGGCCCGCAAGCTGGCTCAGCGTGTGGCCAACGACGTGCGCAACGCCGTACCAGGCGTGAAGATCAGCGCCGCTGCCGGTCACGGCAAGCCAGGTGACGTGTTGATCTCCGACGCCACCGAGCGCGGTGCCTCGATGATCGTCGTGGGCAACGTAGGCATGAAGGGTCTGGGCCGCGTGCTCGGCTCGGTTGCTTCCTCGGTAGCCCACTCGGCTCCCTGCGATGTGCTTGTAGTCAAGACTGACGGCAAGTAGCAAGTAGTTTAATCTTTAGCTGCGGCGGGCACGGAGTAATCCGAGCCCGCCGTACCGCGTTAATCGGATCGTTCACGCCTCAAAGACCAGTAGGATTTAACCGTGCACACACTTCGAATTTCCTACGTAGCAGGCGTCACTCCGGGTAAGTGGATGGATCGGTTCACCGAACGCTACCCGCAGGTAACGCTGGCGGCGACCCGCTACGACGGTGAAGACATCCTTGAACTGCTGGCCAGCGACCAGGCTGACGCTGTGTTTGTGCGCTATGCGGGATCCTCACCCAAGGACGACACCCGTCACTTGATTCCGCTTTACGATGAGCTCGAGGTCGTCTGCGCCGCCAAGGACCACGATGTTGAGTACTACGAAGAGAAGATCCCCGAAGCGGACGCCGCTAAATTTCCGCAACTTAACTTAAACGATTACCCCGAGGAAGTCGGCGGGGTGCCCACTGCGATGGAAGTTGTCGCCTCCGGGGCGCAGGTATTGCGTGTTCCACAGAGCATCGCCCGGCTCTATCAGCGCAAGGACGTGGTGTACCGGGAAATTGATGGTGGAAACACCACACATGTCGGCATCGCGTGGCCAACCGGACTTGAAGATTCCGAGCTGGTTGATGAATTTATTGGAATTGTGCGCGGACGCGGGGCAAATTCTTCGCGCCAAGCTTCGGTGCGTAACACCCAGCAGGTAGCCAAAGAACGCAACGACAAATTGCGGGCTGCGGCGAAGGATAAAGCGAAATTGCGCGCCAAACAGGAAAAGAAAGCCAAGGCCAAGGCTCGCTCGGGCGGAGCAAAAACCGGCAAACGCCGGTAATTTCCTAGTCAGGTAAGCGTGCGACATGAGAGAGTGATCAGCATGGAGCAATTTGATACCCTCACCATGACCACACAGGGCGCAGCCCTCATCCTGACCGTCAATCAGCCCGCCTCAATGAACGCGCTGGCCTTGGAGGTTGTCGCGGACCTCGAACGCGCGGTGGACTACCTTGAAGCCAGCGAGTTTAAGCACCGCGGTGTGGTGCTCACCGGTGCCGGAGAGAAAGCATTTATCGCGGGCGCAAATATTGTCCAGATGAACTCCATGGACGCCGATGCGGCTTTGGCCTACGGACGCCGTATGCACGTGCTCACCGAACGTCTAGAATCTTTGCAGATTCCAGTGATCGCCGCCGTGAACGGTTTTGCCCTCGGTGGTGGCTGTGAACTCGCCTTAGCCTGTGACTTCATTTACGCCTCGGAGCGCGCCAGCTTCGGCCAGCCCGAAGTAACCTTGGGTCTGGTGCCAGGCTTTGGCGGTTCGGTTCGGCTACCGCGCCGAGTCGGTAACGCGATGGCGCGTGAGTTGATCTTCACCGGACGCCGAATCAAGGCCGCCGAGGCGCTACGCATTGGTCTGGTTAATCGTGTGGTGGCTCCTGAAGAACTGCTTGCTCAGGCGGTGGCAACCATCGATGAGCTGACCAAGGTTTCCCCGATGGCCGTAGCCAACGCAAAGCGTGCGATGGTCACCATGGATGCACTGAACGTTCACGACGGCCTAAAGATCGAAGCGCAGAGCTTTACCGAAGCGTTTAACACCGCTGACTCCGTGGAAGGCCGCGCCGCCTTTGTCGAAAAGCGCGCCGCAGATTTTCCCGGAAACTAACCATGCATTACGGGGCGCATCAGGATCAGTGGTTACGCTTTTATGCGCCGGAACAGGTTACCGCGCTTGGTGCGGTGATGATCATTCATGGCGGATATTGGCGCGAAAAATATACCGCGCAGCTCGGTGAAGCACTGGCCATGGACCTGGCCGCTCGAGGTATCCCCACCTATAACCTTGAATACCGGCGTGGGCCGGGCAGCGCAGCACAGATGCTGGCAGATGCCCGGCTCGCGCTGGCGCTGATCAAAGAAGAAGGCCCGATTACGCTCATTGGGCATTCCGCCGGCGGGCATCTAGCCTCGTTGCTTGCCGCGCATGAAGAGCGCGTCACGCAGGTCATTTCGCAGGCGGGACTATTGGATTTGCAGCTGGCTAAAACCTTGCGGTTGAGCAATGATGCGGTAGATGAAATGCTCGGCGACGCGGATTTATCCTCGGTGAACCCCGTGGAATTATGGCCGATGCCAGCACGTGTCGTAATCTTTCATGGACGGGCCGATGCGGATGTCCCGGTGAAAATTGCACGGCGTGCGGCAGACCATGCCGCGGCGCTGGGTCAACAACACACCCTGCGGATTTTTGACGGCGACCATTTCAGCTGGATCGATCCGTCAAGCCACCAGTGGGAGGCATGTGTTAAACAGCTGTACCCGCTGCATTACAAAGGAGCACGATGAACCCGACGGTCATTGGCGAGGCACTAGTCGACGTATTGGCCTCAGGAATCGCCCCGGCGCAAGAATTTGTGGGCGGAAGCCCGCTCAACGTTGCCGTCGCGTTGGCCCGCCTCGGGTACCCCGGTACGCTCATCACCCGTTGGGGACATGATGATAAGGGTGCGACCATTGAGCGTTTCCTGTCAGCAAATAACGTCAAATACCTTGGCGGTGCCGATGATGAGCCGACGGTGATTGCCCATGGAATTTTGGATCCAGCCGGCGGCGCGACCTTCGCATTTAACGCCTTCTGGCAAATGCCAACGGTGGGCCCGGAACTCGCCCAAGACGCCGAACTGGTCCACACCGGCTCCATAGCTACACTCTTCAGCCCGGCCGAACTGCTCCCGTTGCTGGCCGCAGCTCGCTCTCATGCCACCATCAGCTACGATCCAAATCTGCGTCCCTCGCTGGTGACAAACCATGGGCAAACCGTCGCAGAAGTTGAACGTTTTGTCGGCCAAGCAGACGTGGTGCGTGTCTCCGGAATTGACCTGAAATGGCTCTATCCGATGCGTTCGGTGCATGAGTCGGCTCGTGCCTGGTTGGCGATGGGCCCAGCAATCGTTGTGGCGACCGCCGGATCACGTGGATCCTGGGGCGTGGTACGTGCCGGTGAAGCCGAATACAGCGCCCCCTCGGTCGAGGTGACCGATACCGTCGGCGCCGGAGATACGTTTACCGCTGCTCTCTTATGCTGGCTTGCCGAACGTGGAATGATCGGCGCCGCAAACCGTGAAAAACTTTCTCGACTAGAAGCTAACCATTTGGAACAGGCACTGATTTTTGCCGCTCATGCGGCGTCGGTAACGGTAGGCCGTGCCGGGGCGAACCCGCCGCACCGCGGGGAACTTTCATGATCAAGCTGATCGCCTCTGATCTAGATGGCACCATCGTGGACCGTGAGGGTAATATCAGTGAACGTACCCGTCGTGCGTTTCTAGACGCTCGAGATGCCGGTATTCACATCGTTTTTGTGACCGGTAGGCCGTTTCGCTGGCTCACGCCCATTATCGAAGCCTTTGGAGGTATGGGCACGGTGATCTGCTCTAACGGCGCCGTGCTCTACGATTTAGAACAAGACCGGGTCATCTGGTCGCGGACTCTCACCGCGGCTACCGCCAAACAGGCGGAGCAGATTATCTTGGAACATGAACCGAACGCGGCTTTTGCCGCCGAAACCACGCGTGGATTACACCTTGGCGCGAACTTTGCCGAACAAAATCGTACGTTGGGAAGCCAATCGGTCTTGGACCTGAACTCGGAAGCCATCGATCAAGAAGGTATCGTCAAGTTTTTGGCCAGGTCCAAATCTCTGCCTATTGATGATTTCTACGCTGCTGTGGCTCCCGAATTAACTCAACTACTCTCGGTCACCCACTCGGCCTTCGGGGTCTCGTTACTGGAGATGGCGCATGTAGACATCCACAAGGCCACCACCTTAGATGTGTACTGCCGTGAATTGGGGATCAGCGCCGATGAGGTGATGGCCTTCGGTGACATGCCCAACGACTTGGAGATGCTCGAATACGCCGGCCATGGTTATGCGATGGCCTCAGGCCATCCCTTAGCCCTAGCCACCGCGCAACACACCGCGGACACCATTGAGGCAGACGGTGTTGCACAGGTGATTGAGAAGCTGCTGAAATGACCTATGCATTCACACATCGCGGCATTCGATTCGGCGATGAAGAGAATACGCTCATAGCCTTTCAGCGGGCCTGGGATCTGGGAATCACTCATCTGGAGACGGATGTGCGCGCCTCCAAGGATGGAACCGTCTATGCCTTCCACGACGAAACGCTAGATCGGGTCACCGATGCTCAGGGGCCATTGCATGAGCGTACCGATGAAGAACTGGCCACGGTGCGAGCCGGAGGCCAACCGCTGTGCACGCTCCGCGAATTACTGCGCAGCTTCCCGAACGCTGTGCTTAATATCGATGTCAAAGATGAGCGGGTCATTGCCCCGCTGGCCAAGCTCATCGAGGAACTTGGATGTCACCAGCAGATCGCGCTGGCCTCTTTTGATAGCTCGCGCAGTGCCGCGGTGCAGCACCTAATTTCTGCCCCGGTCCGGCGCTCCCCGGGCATGCGACAGATGGCGCTTATTTGGCTATGTGCGACTCTTTTTGCGCGGATTCCACACAGTCTGGCTCAAGGGTTTTGGGCGGTGCAAGTGCCGTTGAAGTACGGTGTTTTACCCGTGGTTACACTCAGATTTATCAAGGCCGTACAGCGCGCTGGCTTGCAGGTCCATGTCTGGGTTATCGACGATGAGCCGACCATGCGCGCGCTGATCGAGAAAAAAGTTGACGCCATTATGAGCGATGACGCCGAACTCCTGTTGCAGGTCTTAGGTTAGAAATTGCAACCTGATCTGCATATAAGTCTGGCGCGGAATATTTAATTCCGCGCCAGGCTGTTTAATGCTTGTTAACGTACCGACAATGTATCTAAGACCAGCGGTGCGTGTTCTTGGAGCTGTGCCTCGCTTGCGTCAAGGAGCAACCGTAGCCAGGTTTCATGCTGGGATAGCGGCGCAACCAGACAAGCCGGCGCAATCAGATCGTAAAGCTCATCGGCGTTACCGTAGGCAGCAAACTCTGCTAGGTAGGCACCTAAAACTCGCATGACTCGTTCGTCATCGGTTCGGCAATTCCAAGCCTGAGTCATTGCAGCCAGCGGGGCGGCCAACGATGAGAATGGGTGAGCCCAGTGCGCAGCTGCAAAATTGATGATCCGGGCTTGCTGACCTTGCTCGGCGGGAACCACTGCCTGGGCTAAGTCGAAGGCCCCGTGTTCCAAGCTCAACGGGACCGGGCCACGATGCAAGGCCGCACAGGCATCAGAGAGTGTGGAGACATGGCGGTGTAGCTCGTCGGCTTGCTGCGGATCCAGATGTAATGGATGCTGGGCATCGAGCGAGACGTGCATGCTCAACGCCTGCTCAAATTGTTCTGCCAAGAACTGCGGATCTACCACCGGCATGCCCACGTCGAAGAAGGCCTCTTCGTTGCCCATCAGTGCAACCTGGAAGGAACCGAGCGAAGCCAGCGCCAGTTGCCAGTTTTCGACGCTGTCCTTCAAATCGGCCAAGGTATGACCAAAATCGGGGGAGAGCATATACCCGGCCACGCGGTCGATCGCCAACGGCATGACCACACGGTCCGGAATCAATTCACCGGCGGTAATCGTGATGGCGGCCTCGGCCGTCAACCCGGGCGCGTTCGCGCTAAACACCAGATCTGCCGCGTCGGTTCCTACCAACGCCGAGATCTGATGCAGAGAAGCCGGCCAAAAATCCGGTCCTGCAACACGCTCGATGCCGTAAGCCGCACAGGCCTCATCGATCCAGCCGGCGGCATCTTCACGCCATTGCTCGCTATTCCATACATCTATCCACTGAGCCACATTCCTAATCGTAGTATGTCGTAGCAAGTGGAATCACTTGCTACGGTGGGGACTACGGCCATTCATTGCCCTCTTTCGAAGGATTTCGATCGTGAACGCTACCCGTCCGACCTACCGGCACCGTGACTTTAAGGCCGTCCTTTTTGATTTGGATGGCGTGCTCACTCCGACCGCGCTGCTACACCGCGCCGCATGGAATGAACTCTTCACAGAATTTTTCACCCAAGAACATCCGGGCGTGCCGCCTTATACGGAACAAGACTATTTTGACTTGCTCGACGGCAGACCGCGCTATGAAGGAGTCAGCGCGGTGCTCGCCTCCAGAAATATTGTGCTGCCTTACGGAGACCCGGAGGATCACGCCGGAACCGATTCGGTCTGTGCTCTGGGTAATCTGAAAAATTCGGTGTTCACCACCGTGCTGGAACGAGATGGCATCGCCCCATATCCGGGCTCCAGCGAGTACCTGCAACAAGCCTTGGACGTCGGCTTAGACGTAGCCGTGGTCTCCTCCTCGCGTAATGCTCATGCGGTACTCCAAGCCGCCGGGCTTTCGACGCACTTCACTACCGTCATGGGCGGGCGCGAGGCTGAAGCGCGCCAGCTTCCCGGCAAGCCTAACCCGGACACCTTCGTGGCCACCGCCAAAGACCTTGGCTGGCGCCCCGAAGAGTGCGTGGTGATCGAAGACGCCAGCAGCGGGGTAAAAGCCGCCCGGGCTGGCGGTTTCATGGTGGTCGGTGTGGCCCGCGAGGATAATGCAGATCAGCTCCTGGCCGCCGGCGCCGACTTTGTCGTGGAGGATCTGAGCGAACTGGTGTCCTCCTCGGCGATTCGGGCCTGGAATTTTGATCCCTGGTCCATCACGCGGGACAGCGAACGTGACCATACGGGAGCCCAAGATACCGTTTTCTCCCTTGGCAATGGGTTCCTTGGAACCCGTTCCGCGCAGGTGGGACTCGGTGAACAGGTGGCCGGCACCTTCATCAACGGGCTGCATGAAACCTGGCAGATCCGCCACGCCGAAAGCGCTTTTGGGCTGGCCGAAACCGGGCAGACGATGATTAGCGCCCCGGATTTTCGCACCTTGCGTGTGTTCATCAACGATGAGGCCCTCGAGGTGGGCCGTACCGAGATGCTGCGCGATGACCTGCGCCTCGATTTCCGTGAAGGTACCCTGATATCCCAGACCCTCTGGCGCACCGCAGAAGGCCATCGGGTGGCGGTGACCGCTCGAACCATGATTTCCTTCAGCGATCGCCACTTGGCGCTGCAGGACCTGCACGTGCGCCTGCTCGATGCCCCGGGGCATGTGTTGGTTCAATCCTCGGTGATCGGCTATCGCTCCGAACCTGAAGTTTCTTCCCCGGCCGAGATGGATTCAGGCAAGGATCCGCGCAAATCCGATGAAGCTTCCGAGAATCCCTTGCACCCCGCGGGGCATATCGCCAGCGGCGCCCGACTCGGGCTAGCCTACAACGTGGCAGGTTCCAAGATGTCGGTTTCGGCGGTTATGGAACATCTGGTGGACACCACCGGCGGTGCTACCGCCCAAGTGCATACGGAGCGTTCGGCACAACCGGACCGGGCCGACGAGGTATCCAGCGCAAACCTCGAGGCGGGTCAAGGGCTGCGTGTGGCAAAGTTCGCGGTTTACCACTCCTCACGCCGCCACCCGGCCCAGGAAATGCTGCTGCGTTCCACCCGTGCCCTGGATCGTCTAGTGCCTCGAGGCATCGATGAGCATTTCCGCACCCAGCGCGCCTTTATGAAGTCCTACTGGCAGCGCAGCGACGTGCTGGTGGACAGCGATGACCCGAGTCTGCAGCGCAAGATCCGCTGGAATCTCTTCCAGCTGGCTCAGGCCTCGGCGCGTGCCGACGGCCTGGGCATCAGCGCCAAGGGGGTCAGCGGCAACGGATATTCCGGGCACTACTTTTGGGACACCGAAATCTACGTGCTGCCGTTTTTGACCTATACCAATCAGCAGTGGGCGCGTAATACCCTCCGGGCCCGCATTTCAATGATCCCGGCAGCCACCAGACGCGCGCGCATCATGAACGAAGAGGGCATGCTCTTCCCATGGCGCACCATCAACGGCGAGGAAGCCAGCGCCTACTATCCGGCGGGCACCGCGCAGTATCACATCAACGCCGACGTAGTGTATTCACTGGACCGCTATCTCAACGCTGCCTGCGATGACGAATTCCTCGAGGCGGGTGCGGCGGAAATTCTGGTGGGCACCGCTCGCATGTGGGCCTCCTTGGGATTCTGGCGTGGTTCCGGAGAACAACGCAGCTTTCACATTCACGGGGTGACCGGCCCGGATGAGTACACCGCGGTGGTCAACGACAACACCTACACGAACGTGATGGCACGCTTTAACCTGCGCCGCTCGGCCCAGCTGCTGCGCGAGCTGGCCTCCAGGAACCCGAAGTTCTATGCTCAGCTGGCCCAAAAACTGGCACTTGAATCCGCGGAGATCGACACCTGGCAGCTGGCGGCCGATCGGATCCACATCCCCTATTCGGATAAGGTGGGGATCCACCTGCAGGACGACCATTTCCTGAATCGCGAGGTCTGGGATCTGGAGGCCAGCGGGCCAGAAAAACGTCCGTTGCTGCTGCACTACCACCCATTGGTGATCTACCGCTTCCAGGTCATCAAGCAGGCCGACACGGTGCTTGCCCTGTGGCTTCGCTCCAGCGACTTCACCGCCGAACAGAAATTGGCAGACTTCAACTACTATGATCCGTTGACCACCGGGGACTCGACGCTTTCCGCGACGGTCCAATCGATTCTCGCGGCCGAGGTTGGCTACCGGGAACTTGCGTTCAACTACTTCGAACACGCGCTGAATGTGGATCTGGAGAATCTTCACGGCAATACTGCCGACGGAGTGCATGTGGCCTCTACCGGTGGAGTGTGGGCCGCGCTGGTCAACGGCTTCGCAGGACTGCGCGATGACGACCAGTGCTTGCGCTTCGATCCGCGGCTGCCGCAGAGCTTTCGATCCATGCGGTTCAAGCTGGCCTTCAACGGTTCGGTGATCGGGGTGCGCCTCGATGCTACGGGTATCGAATTTAACCTCGCAGGGCAAGGACCACAAAGCGTCTGGGTGCGTGGGGAAGAGATTGTGCTGGAGCCTGAGCAGCGCCAGCGGGTATCGCTTGCCGATCAAGGACCGCAGCTTTCCGGGCGTCCCAGCTTAGAACACGTGCTCTCGTTGCAGCTTGACGCCGGGGCCGAGGTGCCTAATAACCCCTGGAAATAAAAAATTGGCGGACCGTTTGGTCCGCCAATTTTTTTATGAACTTTTTACAGGGTCATTTCCTCGAGCTGGCGTCCCTTGGTTTCGCGCACCATGAAGATCACGAAGATCAGCGAAAGCAAGGCGAAGAACGCGTAGATACCGTAGGCCAGCGCCAGACCGGTCTCGGCCAGCGAGGGGAAGGTGGTGGAAACGGCAAAGTTGGCGATCCACTGAGCGGAGGCAGCCACACCGAGGGCCAGCGCGCGAATGGAATTCGGGAAGATCTCACCAAGCAGTACCCACACCGCAGGACCCCAGGTCGCGCCGAAGCCAACCACAAACAGGTTCGCGGAGACCAGCGCCACGATGCCCCAGTTGCCCGGCAGGGATACGGCGCCGTCGATGGTGACCGATTGGGCGAAGGAAACTGCCATCATGCCCAGAGACAGGGTCATGATGGTGGAACCGATCATCAGCAGCAGCTTGCGTCCCAGTACGTCAATCAGCAGCACCGCAACGATCGTGGCGACCACGTTGGTGATCGAGGTAATCAGCGAGATGGTGAACGAGTCGGATTCGGCGAAGCCGACAGACTTCCACAGGGTGGTGGAGTAGTAGAAGATCACGTTGATGCCGACAAATTGCTGGAACACGGAGAGCAGGATGCCTACCCAGACCAGTGGGTGGAAACCGAAACGGCCGAGCAGGTCCTTGAACACCTGACGGCGTTCAACGTGCACGGTGTTGCGGATTTCCTCGATTTTGGCTTCGGTGGCAGCCCCGGGAACCATGCCCATATCGCGGGTCAGCACGGTAGCGGCCTCAACGTAGCGTCCGCGTTCGACAAGGTAGCGCGGGGATTCTGGCAGGCGCAGGGCTAGTACCCCGTAAATGATTGCCGGGATTGCCAAGGACAGGTACATCCAGCGCCACGCGGCCAGGCCGAACCATCCGATAGCGTCCGCCGATCCCATGACGAATACCAGCAGTGCGCTGACCAGGAAGGCCACAAAGATGCCCAATACGATGGCCATCTGCTGCATGGATCCTAAGCGTCCGCGGTGCTGTGCCGGGGAGACCTCGGCAATGTAGGCCGGGGCGATCACCGAGGCGAAGCCGACGCCGATGCCGCCGACGATGCGCCAGACGATCAGGTCAACCTCGCTGAAGCACAGTCCGCAACCCAGTGCGGAAACCAGGAGCATCGCCGAGGCGATCACCATGGTGCGAACGCGGCCGACGCGTTCGGAGACCATGCCGGCGATCCACGCACCGATGGCCGCGCCGAGCAGGGCGCAGGACACGGTGAAACCAATGGTCACGGCGTTGAGTCCAAACTCGTGTTCGACAGCGTCCACGGTGCCGTTAACAATTGAAGAGTCATAGCCGAAAACAAAGCCGCCAAGGGCGGCACCGAGGGCTATGAAAATGAGTCGCGCGGAGATCTTTCCGTCAGATGTAGTCGCAGTCACAAGGATTCATGCTATCGCCATTGGGCTCCGTCGCAAATACCCTTTGGGGCTTTTTCATCAGAGATGGCCGCCGTGGAATGCGACGCTCGTCATAAATAGGAAAGAATCCTTACAATTTGATTTTGGGCTCTGCGGAATCGACGCAAACCAACCCCGGGTTCATGCGAAATTCTGAAGCGCCAGCAGTGATCCGTGACGGGTTGAAGATTAAACAAAAACCGGCACTGTGAACATCGTCACAATGCCGGTCCGTTGATCGGTTCAAAAGCTACGCATCAACCTGTGTCAGGTCGGTTCCGCGAAGTTTTGCCACGGTAGCCATCAGATGGAAAACGACCAGGGTAGCGATCGTACCCAGCGCGATACCACCCATCTGGAACTGGCCAAAGACTAAGTCTTGGGTCACTGCGATCGCAATGATCAGGCCGGTGCCGGCGGTCATCAAGTTGATCGGGTTACCAAAATCAACCTTCGCCTCGATCCACAAGCGGGCACCAACGATACCGATCATGCCGTACAGCACGATCCCCAGTCCGCCGATGACTCCCACCGGAACGGTATTGATCAGTGCGCCGAACTTCGGCAAGAAGGCCAACGCCATGGCCGCAATTGCGGCCACCCAATAAGCGGCGGTGGAATATACCCGCGAGGCAGCCATGACGCCGATGTTTTCCGCATAGGTAGTCGTCGCGGAACCGCCACCAACGCCTGCCACCACGGTGCCGATGCCGTCGGCCATCAAGGCGCGGCCGTTAAACTTCGATAAATCCTTGCCGGTCATCAGACCCACGGTGCGCACGTGACCGATGTTCTCCGCAATCAATACGAAGACCGCCGGTAGGAACATCAGTGCCACATTAAAGTCGAAACTCGGAGTGTGGAATGCGGGCAGGCCCAGCCAAGCTGCCTGACCTACCGGGGTGAAATCCACCTGGCCCTGAACCAACGCAATTAAGTACCCGATAACCAGGCCCACCAAAATAGACAAGCGGCCCAGCAAACCTTTAAACGCAACGGTGGACAGCACCACCGCGAGCACCGTCAAGAAGGTAGTGGCGGGGAAATCGCGCATCGGCGCGAGGGTAGCGCTAGCCAGGTTCAGGCCGATCAGCGCGACGATGGTACCCATGACCACCGGGGGCATGAGCGCATGAATCCAGCGAGTACCGGTCTTGGCCACGATCAACCCGACGATAAACAGCGCTGCGCCGGTCATCACGATGCCGCCCAGCGCCGCAGAGAAATCGTCACCGACGGTAGAGGCAGTCACCGGGGCAATGAGCGCAAAAGAGGAACCCAAATAGCTGGGCACCTTATTCTTGGTCATCAGCAAGAAGATGATGGTCGCGACACCGGTAAACAGCAAGGTCGTAGTGACCGGGAAACCGGTCAATGTTGGCACCAAAATGCTAGCGCCAAACATCGCCAGAATGTGCTGGACTCCGATGGAAATGGTCTGCGGCCAATGCAGCCGCTCATCCGGGGCAACAACCTCACCTTCGGTGATGGTCTTCCCGTTGCCGTGAATGCTCCACTTCATGCGTTCCTCCAGAATTCGTAGCCCCGCGTTTAGGCCGTAGAGAAGTCTACGCCCTGGGCATGAGACTGCGCGAAGAATGACAGCTCATGTTCGGCCGAACGCCTGAACGCATCCCACATTCTGCTCCGGGTGGCCGGGTCGGCAAGCTGCCAGGCTTCGGTCACCATGTTGATCGCCTGCGCGGTGGCCTCATCAAATTCGACCGAACTATAGGTGGATAGCCAGCTCTCATAACGGTGACCGGGATGGTTTGCGGCGCTCAGCCGGTTGCCGATGTCCTGATAGATCCAATAACACGGCAGGATCGCGGCGATCAGTTCCGCATAGTTTCCCGCGCAGGAGCTCAGATGGTTGACGTAGTTCAGCGTGGTGTCGCTCGGTTCGGGAGATAAATTACGCAATTCACTGCGGTGCAGCTGCAATTCACCTTCCAAGATCCCCTGCGCGCCCTTAGCCCAGAACCGCTGCGCCTCGATCTGCGGGGCTAGCGTGCTGGCTTGCGTGAGCACCTGCGCGTAACGCTGCAGATAGAGGGCATCTTGGGCCAGATAATATTCGAATCTCTCGCGTTCCAAGGTTCCCGCGGAGAGCTCGATAATAAACTGCAGCTCATCGATGCCTTCTCGCAGCTGACCAATGTCTCGCCACCACTGGGCCATCGGGTCGCTGTACACTGGCGGCAGTAGCGCGGCGAAGTGATTCACCGGGCCGTGTCCACTGCCCACCTTGAGCTCATCGGCCGCGGCAATCGCCGCATGAAGGTAGTTTTTGGCTGCTCCCAGTGCGGCGGCCCAGTCGCCGAGCAGCGCATACTGTGTGGCCAGTGCGCTAGATAGCGTACAACCGGTACCGTGGGTGTTTTTTGTGGACAGCCGTTGACTATCAAAACTGGCGATCAACCCCTCGGGGCCAACCAGTGCATCGGGGCACCTGTCGCCGGGAAGATGCCCGCCTTTGGCCACCACCAGCACCGAGTATTTAGCAGCCAGACGTCCAGACTGTGCCACCAATTCTTCCCAGTTGCTGACCTGTTCCTCGCCGAGCAACGCGGCAAGTTCCGCGGTATTCGGGGTGAGCACATCTGCCCGGGTTAACAACGCGTCCAAGGCCGAATCAGTCTCCAGCAGCCGGTCCCCGCTCGTGGCGATCATTACCGGATCCAATACCACCGGAGCACTGAGCGTTTCTAACCAGGCAGCAACCGCCGCGACAATCTGCGAATTTGCCAGCATCCCGATCTTGACCGCATCGATGTGCACGTCCTGGGATACCGAGGTGAGTTGTTTAGCCACGAACTGCGCATCGATGGGCAGCACTGCGTCCACGCCGTGGGTATTTTGCGCGGTGAGTGCGGTAATCACACACATGCCGTATCCGCCATTGGCTCCGATGGTCTTCAGATCTGCTTGGATCCCCGCACCCCCGGATGGGTCGGACCCGGCGATGGAAAGAATGTTTGGACTCATTTGGCTGCCTCCCAAATACTGAGCAGTTCGGCGCTCGCCGAATGCGGATCCTCGGCGGAGCAGATGGCGCGCACTACGGCCATACCGGCTGCCGCGCCGGTTCGTAATGCTGGCGCATCGGCTGCGGTGAGCGAGCCGATTGCCACGCAGGGCAGTGTGGTCAGTGCTGCGGCTCGGGCAAAACCAGCTAAACCTATTGGGGTCGGATGGTCTTTTTTCGTGGGAGTAGCGCGAATCGCGCCGACCCCCAAATAATCTAGGTACTGCGCCTGGTCATTGGCGTGAGCAAGCTGTTCATCGGTGGAGGCACTCAGACCGATGATTCCCTCACCAATGATCTTCCGGGCGTAGGAAACCGGAATATCCTTCTGGCCGATGTGAATTCCTGTGACCGCGGCGCCGGCGGCGCGAGCTGCCAAAAACACGTCGATCCGATCGTTGACCAGTAATTCTGCCTTGCCGGCGGTGAGCCGTGCTGCGGCACAAGTCAGTTCGAAAAATTCGCGAGCACTTTCATCTTTGGCGCGTAACTGCACCCATTGAACTCCAGCGGCTACCGCTGACTCAATAACTTCTAGGGTGCTGCGTGGCTGGCAGCTTTGGGTGTTGGCCACGAGGTAAATTCCGAGATCACGCATGGTTTGCCTCCTGAAGGCGCAGATTGAGCAGTTCTTCCGGGGCGAATAATGAGAGTTCGTCGAGGAAAGCCGAGGCAAAACTTCCCGGACCGCGGCTGAGCGCCAACGCCTTCTCGGCGGCCAGGCCATACATGCCGTGAGCTGCAATAGTTGCTTCAAACGGGTCATCGGTGATCGCCAGCATGCCGGCACACACCGCGCCCAGCGCGCACCCACCCCCGGTTATCCCGGTCAGGCCGATGCCATTGCTATGCACCAAGGTGGTGCGCGTGGCATCAATAATCGCGTCGGCTGCCCCAGAAATTGCCACCACGCTCCCGTAATTCTGGGCCAGTTCGCGTCCTGCGGAGATCGCTGCGGATACGGTGTCCTGCGCGTCTACTCCGCGCCCGGTGGACTGATACCCAGCCAGTGCGAGGATTTCTGAGGCATTGCCGCGGATTAGCGTGGGGTGTTGGGCAAGGATCTTTCGGGCGAATTCGGTGCGCACCGGCAAGGCGCCCACTGCCACAGGATCCAATACCCAAGGTGTTCCCGCTTTGGTCGCACCGCGCACCGCTTCGTCCATTGCGCGTAGTTGTTCGGTGCTCGGCGTGCCTAGATTCACCAATACCGCGGACGCTACGGCTGCGAAAGGACCGGCCTCTCCCGGAAGGTTTGTCATCGCCGGGGCCGCACCGGAAGCTAGTAGTACATTGGCGGTGAAACTTGTGACCACAGTGTTGGTCAGGCAAAACACCAAGGGTGATTGTTGCCGATACTTTTGGGCAACGGTCACTAGAGTCATGCGACATCCCTCCGCTAGTTTGAACTAGTTCAGGTTCGACGGGTCTCATCTCAGTCGGTGAATCCGACACCCCGTGTCACTGGGTCGAGCGTACTCAGGTTAGTGCTCGAACATCAAGTTCATCCTCGCGTCCGGCGTTGCACGAGCGCTTTGACCGTCAGTTCGTCGATGCCTTGTTCGCGGGCTAAGCGCCACACTTTATCCACCGCTTCAATCAGCTCATTGCTAATCTCTTCCGTAGCGGGCACGGAGTTAACCACGGTTCCGGCACGCCGGCGGGAGGTCACCAGCCCGGCAGCTTCAAGTTCTTTATAGGCACGCGCCACGGTTCCCGAAGCAACTCCTAAATCGGTTGCCAACGCGCGCACGGTGGGTAACTTACTGCCCGTAGGTAACTCGCCGAGCGAAATGAGGGAAGAAATTTGCGTGCGGATCTGCGCATAAGGTGGCAATGCAGCATTCAGATCCACAAAAATATGTTGGCTCATACCAGCTGACGTACCTTCGCCGCTGGCCGAGCCAGGAAGATGACCGCCGGGCAACAAAACACGATTACCGCAGCGGCCCACAGGTACGGGGCTGGCGCATAGCCCCAGCCCGGCATCATTAAGATGGCAGCGGTCCCGGTACGCAGCGCTCGAAATTCCAGCACCCGACGGTACCAAATTTCTTGCTCAGCACTGACCTGCCAGGGTAGGGACACCCGTCGAGCCCACCAGATGTAGCCGGCGGTCAGCACAAGGACCGCGAGAACCATGAGCAGTGCAAAAGTCGGACCGACTTTGACCAGCCCCCAGAAATATTTTAATGGGGGGTTGATCAGTAGATAGCCACTGACGATGATCAAAATCCCGGCAAGTATATATACATAGCGTGGAAGGTTCCGGATATTTCGTGCCTGGTGGTGAACGGATTTGGAGCTGTGGTGCACATATCCCAAGTACCCGGCGTTTAACGCGAGGTACAGGGCGACAAAGCCGGCCAGTAGCAGCATCACCTGTGGGGCATCCTCCCCGGGGCGTGTGTCGAAGCTAATTTCGGCCTGCCTGGACCATGGCATCAGGGCCATCCCCACCAGGCTGAGTGCGGTGGTGATGAAGCCTAGGGAGAAGAGATTTTCGCGCATGCGCGAAAATGCGCTGCTCGGCACGGTGTCCGCATTCTTAACAAAGTTTGCGGGAGGTGCCCACGCGGCCACAAGAATGAAAATGAGCAACATCGCAAAATTTCCGACGTTCTGCCATATCCGATAATCATCTGCCTCGGGGTACAGGTTGAGTAACCAGGAAGACTTGTACTGCAGTGCCGCCACGCCCACGGTGGCGAAGCCAAGGATTGCGGTGCGTAAGAGTCGATTCAGCCAGACCGCACGGATTACCTGATTGTCGTGGGGAGTCAGCGATCCCAATGGTTTGCGGAACAGAATCAAGGCCGTGGCGATAAGCAGCGCAAGACCTAACGAAGCCAGGCTCAGAGAATATAACGGGATGAGTGTTGCGGCCTCAGCCAACCCTTCCTGAGCGCTTTGCAGAGTCCCGCCGCCGCCCGTGGAATCGAAGGTCTCCACGGCAAATTGTGCCGGATATCCTGCGACATCACGGATGAAGAATAGTGCGGTTGCGGAGCCAAAAAATACTAGCACTGCAATCAGGCTCAGCGCCCGGGGCAACGGGGTGAACACCGAGCGAGGTTCCAATGAGGCGGCACGCACGGCGGTGACCGACTTCGGCCACGAATAAAGTCCCAGCAGGTAGATCAGCAGTAACCAGAGGCCCGGGTTGATGGCGTCAATAACCTCCGCGACACCAATGCCCGTTCCTGTGACGGTATTTTTGAGATCTCCGGCCGAGCCAGAAGTGCAGACGAAGAAAGCGATCAGCGCGCACCAGAAGGAATGCGAGCGTGCTCGGGTGAGCGCCGGGCGATTGTCTTGCTGGGCTACTAAGCGTAGCCACAGGTAGATCAAGGCGGCACCGATTGCGATTCCGAATGTGGCGGAGGAGAGCTGATCCATAATTTCCTTCGTTGGCTGAAAACTAATGTAGCAACTACATGATACAAACGGAAGGTCTTGGCAGCTAATGAAGTAGCATCAACCCATGGGTCTCTTCACCTCTAATCCTTTGCCCGATCCCGTCGGCGACTCTGCGCCACCGGTCGATGAACATCCCTCGCGTATTGCAGCGGTCTTAGAACATCTGCGTCATTCCGCGGACACACGCATCACTCACCCGCGGCGTTTTCGCGCCGGGCAGCTACGCGCCCTAGAAAAAATGCTGGCAGAACGTACCGGGGAGTTCGTTGATGCGCTAAATCAGGATCTGGGGAAGGGGGCCACGGAAGCAAAGTTCAGCGAGATTGACGTGGTCCGAGCGGAAATTGACCATGCCCAGAAGCACCTCGCAGAGTGGATGGACTCCACTAGCGTGAAGGTGCCACTCGCACTGCAACCGGCCATCGCAAAGGTCGAGCCGCGCCCGTTAGGCGTAGTACTAATTATTGGGCCGTGGAACTATCCACTGCAGTTGATGCTCGCCCCGTTAGTTGCTGCCATCGCCGCTGGTAACGCCGCGCTACTGAAACCCTCCGAGCTCGCCCCGGTTACCTCCGGGGTGTTGGCCAAACTCCTACCGATGTATCTGGATTCCCGGGTTTATGCGGTAGTCGAGGGCGGTGTGGATACCGCCACGGAGCTCCTTGCAGCGCGCTGGGATCACATTTTTTACACCGGCGGAGAAAAGGTCGCCCGCATCGTGGCGCAGGCCGCGGCGACACATCTGACCCCCACCACGCTGGAGCTAGGTGGCAAGAGCCCAGCCGTGGTTGATAACCACCTCTTGCCAACCGCCAAGCGTCTGGCCTATGCGAAGTTCATGAATGCAGGCCAAACCTGTGTCGCTCCGGACTACGTGCTGTCCTTCGCAGATACCGATGCACTGATTAACCGTCTGGGCCAGGCAATCACCAGTTTTTACGGCAAGGATCCAATCAACCATCAGGATTTTGGGCGCATCATCAGCCGCAACCACTTTGACCGACTTGTGAGCATGCTCGACTCGGGCGATGTTGCCCACGGTGGTGACTACGACGAGCAAACGCTGCGCATCGCACCGACCATCATGCGCAACGTTGATCTGGACTCGCCGTTGATGACAGAGGAAATCTTCGGTCCCATTCTGCCGGTCATCGAGGTGTCCTCATTTGATGAGGCGCTCGAATTTATCGCGGCGCGCCCTTCCCCGTTGGCTGCCTATCTGATGAGTGAGTCCCCGCGGCTGCAGTCAATCTTTTCCGATCGGGTGCGCGCGGGCGCCATCGTGCACAACGCGCCACTGGCTCAAATGGTTATTCCGTCATTGCCCTTTGGTGGGGTGGGCGCTAGCGGAATGGGCTCGTATCACGGCAAGTTTGGCTTCGATCGTCTTTCGCAAATTCGTTCTGAACTGAGCAAAACGACGGTCATTGACACTCTGAGCGCAATATATCCTCCATATACCTGGGCTAAGCGAAAGATTATCGATCGCTTACTGTAGCGCGGTTCATAGCTGTTGAGTCGTCCGAGGTGGAATGCTTGTTAAGGCCCAAAAACCTTAATTCAGGAGCATTCGCATGACCAAGCCCGCAGCCCCCACCGATGGCTTAAAGCGCGGTCTCAAAGCCCGCCATATGCAGATGATCGCCATTGGCGGGTCTATCGGCACCGGGCTCTTTGTAGCCTCCGGTGGCACTATCGCTCAAGCTGGACCCGGCGGATCGCTGCTGGCCTATGCGCTCATCGGCGCGATGGTGTTGCTCTTGATGCAATCACTGGGTGAAATGAGTGCCCGGCTTCCGGTCTCCGGTTCCTTCCAGACCTACGCCTCGGTCTTCGTCAACCGCCACTTTGGCTTCGCGATCGGCTGGAACTACTGGTTCAACTGGGCCATTACCGTAGCCGCGGAGCTGGTGGCGGCAGGCATCATCATGTCTTACTGGCTGCCAGATGTTCCGGGATGGATCTGGGCGGGTGTCTTCTTGCTGCTACTCACCGGGCTGAACGCGCTGTCCACCAAGGCCTTCGGCGAAAGTGAATACTGGCTCGCGATGATCAAGGTCATCACCGTCATCGTCTTTCTGGCCTGCGGTATCGCGATGATCTTGGGCATTATGGGTGATAGCACCCCGGGCTTCAGCAACTGGTCAAACGGAGACGCGCCCTTCGTGGGCGGCTGGCTTTCGGTGGTATCGGTGTTCATGATCGCCGGCTTCTCCTTCCAGGGCACCGAGCTAGTTGGTGTGGCCGCAGGTGAAGCGGAGAATCCGCAGCGCGATATTCCCAAGGCCATCAAGGCGATCTTCTGGCGCATCATGCTCTTCTACGTGGGCGCAATCTTCATTATTGGCACGCTGCTTCCATACGCCGATCCGAGCCTGCTTTCCAGCGGGGAAGCTGACATTGCCAGCTCTCCGTTCACTATGGTCTTCGAGCGGGCGGGTATCGCCTTTGCTGCCGCGTTGATGAACGCGGTGATCCTGTCTGCGATTCTCTCGGCGGGCAACTCTGGGCTATATGCCTCAGCTCGCATGCTTTACTCGATGGCCCTTGATGGCAAGGCCCCGAAGATCTTTGCTCGCCTAAACCGTCGTGGTGTTCCGGTCCCCGCGATGTTATTGACTGCTTCGGTAGGACTTTTCGGGTTCCTCACCGCAATTATTGGCCAGGGCTCTGCCTATACTTGGTTGCTCAATGTCTCCGGACTCTCCGGGTTTATCGCCTGGGTGGGTATTGCGGTAAGTCATTACAAGTTCCGCAAGGCATACATAGCCAGTGGTCAGGACCTGGCAAAACTGCCCTATAAGGCACCACTATTCCCGTTGGGGCCTATCCTTGCTTTTGTCATCTTGATCGTGGTGATCGCCGGACAGAACTACGAGGCAGTCGTTCAAGGCCGCGTGCTAGAGGTGCTCTCCAGCTACATCGGTCTACCGCTCTTCCTGCTACTCTGGGCGGGCCACTGGTGGGTGACCCGCAAACAACCAGAGGTTAAGATCGATCCGTGGACCCTGCGCTAAGCGCAGCATTTACGATGACCTGCGCCTCGCGCAAAACCTGCGCGAGGTGCTCTGCAGAACGCGTGGACTCCGCATAAATCTTGTAGATATCTTCGGTTCCCGAGGGGCGTGCGGCAAACCAAGCGTGCTCGCTGGAGACCTTCAGCCCGCCGATGGCAAAACCCGAGGCCTCGGTGCGCTTTGTGGTGATCTGGTCCCCGGCGAGTTCGGTTGCCGTGACAGCTTGCGGGTTTAGCTTGCCCAGAACCGATTTCTGTTCACGGTTAGCCGGCGCGTCAAACCGGTCGTAGAAGCTTGCGCCATGCTCGGCTACTAGCTCGGCATGGCGCTGGCTTGGGCTTTGGCCCGTGACCGCACGAATCTCGCTGGCCAGGAGCGCCAACATGAGCCCGTCCTTGTCAGTGCTGAATGCCTGACCGGTGAAATCCAAGAAGCTGGCTCCAGCCGATTCCTCTCCGCAGAACGCCACCTTGCCTGAGGCCAGCGGTTCGACGAAGTATTTGAAACCTACTGGCACCTCGCGCAGTACACGGCTGTGTGCGGCAACTACCTTGTCGATCAGCACCGAGGAGACCAGCGTCTTGCCGATTTGTGCATCTGCGGGCCACTGAGGGCGGTGGGTCAGTAGGTAATCGATCGCTACCGCCAAAAAGTGGTTCGGGTTCATCAGCCCGGCATCCGGGGTGACAATACCGTGGCGGTCGGCATCCGCATCATTGCCCGTGGAGATGTCGAATTTGTCGCGGTTGGCTACCAGCGAAGCCATCGCATGTGCCGAGGAACAGTCCATCCGGATCTTGCCATCTTTATCTAAGGTCATGAATCCAAAGCGCGGATCCACCTGTTCGTTGACCACGGTCAAGTTCAACCCGTAGCGCCGGCCAATCTCGGCCCAGTAATGTACCGAGGCGCCACCTAGCGGATCGGCGCCAATCGAAATACCAGAATCGGCAATCGCTTTAAAGTCGATCACCGTAGCCAAATCGGTGATGTACAGTTCACGGAAATCAAAATCTTGGGCATGAGCGGTTCCGCGAAGAATTTCCCCGGTGACCATGAGTTCATTGGCGCGCGCTGCGATTGGTGCGGTGATTTCGGATTCTGCTGGACCGCCGTGTGGTGGGTTGTATTTGATACCACCGTCCGCAGGAGGGTTGTGCGAAGGCGTGATAATCAGCCCATCGGCTTGGTCTCCACCACCCGCATTGTGCACCAAGATGGCGTGGCTGACCGCAGGAGTTGGCGTCAGGCCTGAGTCGGCAAACACCGCTACATCATTGCCGGATAAGACCTCTAGGACGGTCCGGTAGGCCGGCTCGGATAGCGCATGGCTGTCCTTGCCCACGTACATTGGCCCGGTGATTCCCGCACCCTTGCGGTAATCCACCACGGCTTGGGTAATGGCCGCGATATGAAGTTCGTTGAAGGTTCCGTTCAGCGAGCTGCCGCGGTGACCGGAGGTGCCGAAAATAACTGCCTGGTCTGGGTTGTCGGCCGCTGGGCGGATCGATGAGTAAGATTCAAGGACAGTATCTAGGTCGATGAGATCTGCTTCGCGGGCAGGTGTCCCGGCGCGTTCGTGGGCCATGTTCTCTCTTATCTTTGTGCTTCTGCCCGGGTTCATAGAATAATCAAAAGTGATGACTTACTACCCGAGCAATCCGTATCAGCAGCCACGTCAGCCAGTAGGGCTTTCGACGGCGTCGCTTGTGCTGGGCATCTTATCGATGCTCGGCCTATGTCTACTTATCTTAGTTCCCTTGGCCGGTGTTATTACCGGCCATATGGGGTATCGGCGCGAACCGACCGTCCGGGGGCTGAGTCTGGCGGGCTTGATTACCTCGTGGGTAGGGCTAGCTATTGGTGTCCTGTTCTATGCGTTTATCATCTGGGCCATCTGGTTTTCGGTTGGATATGCTGAAAACTTCGACTATTCCGGGCTCAACGATTTCGCGTAATCGTGTAGTTTTTCCTGACATTTGGGACTAGCATAACGATTATCGTTAATAACGACTATCGTTAGGTTTGTGATGTCTGGCTTCTCCTTTGGAATAAGCGCCGTGCTTGTCATCGTGGTTTTGGCTTTAGTGCTTTACGCAGTCTTTGGCTCCGGACGAGTGCAGGCCGTCGTAGACTTCACGCGTCGCATCGCGATCGTTGCACTTGTGAGCGTTGGTTTCGCCATCATTGCTCAGGTGGTGTCGGCGCTGTCGGATCCGCAGGTGCAACTCGAAGTTCCTGTCGAGCCTTACTGGCCGGAATATCCGCACGTCACCGACGTCTCTCCAGATCATGGCGGGAATGTCACCGCGCAGATCAACGAGGTACTGATTACCAGCGGTTCGCTCAGCGCCGGAACCAGAGTTCTGCTCGCAACCGGTGCACTCTGCGAAGGTCTGGCGGTATGCGCGGTGATTCTCTCGGTGATCTTGTTATGCAACAAGTTGCGCGTAGGCAAACCCTTCACCGCGAGCCTGCGTAAAACCGCACGGGTCGTAGCGACAATACTTGGTTTCGGCACCACGTTGGGACAGATCCTCAATGGATTCGGCGCCAGCTTCGCCGGCGAGGAGTCGTTACATATCGATAGTTTTGTCAGCACCGCACAGAGTTTCGAGGCATCCTCTCCGTGGCCCGAACCCACCTTCGCGATTTACTTCGAATTTAATTCGCTGTTCATCGCCTTGGGGATCTTTGTGGTCGCCGAGCTGGTGACCGCCGGGCTGCGACTAACCGAGCAAAACAATCGACTCACGGCCGATACCGAGGGACTGGTCTAGCGATGGAGCACGTACATTGCAGGCTTGGGGATTTGTTGGCCGAACGTGACATGACCCTAGTGCACCTAAGCGAACTTGTTGATGTCTCGGTGGTCAATCTTTCGATCTTGAAAAATGACCGCGCAAAGGCAATCCGCTTTTCCACGTTGGTAGCCATATGCCAGGCGCTTGATTGCGAAATCGGCGAGCTACTAGTACTTAAATAAAAAAACAGGCCCCACCCGAGGGTGAAGCCTGCCTTTGAAGCTTTGAGCCCTTAGAGCACGGAGCCCATGAGCTTCTTCAAAGCCGGGGTAGCTGCAATCATTGCCAGACCCAGCACGATGGCGGTACCGCCCATCGCGATGAAGTAAGGGATTTCATTGCCTGCAACGTAGTAACCGGCCAACACGCCAGACAGCGTGGTGCCCAGCGATACGGACAGGAAGAACAGTGCGATCATCTGCGTACCGAAAGCCGCCGGAGCCAGCTTGGTGGCCACCGCCTGGCCGATCGGGGAAAGTAGCAACTCGGCGATGGTGCACAGCAACAAGATGCCAACTAGCGCCAACAGCGGTGTCATTTCCAGCGATTCGAGCGGAATGAAGCACAAGAATGCCGCACCCACGACTACCAAAGCCAAGCCGAACTTCACCGAGGTGCGCGGCTGGCGGTTGCCCAACTTGGTCCACAATCCTGCGAAAACACTGGCCAACAAGATAATGAAGACCGGGTTAATCGACTGGACCCAGCTGGCAGGCATTTCCCAGCCACCGAGGTGACGATCCAAACGGGTGTCGGAGTAGGCCGCGATGAAGGTGAACTGTTGCTGGAACAATGCCCAGAAGGCTGCCGAGCCGATGTAGAACGGGATAAAAGCCCAGACATGCTTCCGCTCGGTGGCATCAATTTTCTTGCTGCGCAAGATCAATACGAAGTACACCACCGAGGCGGCGATGACTACGTAGGCGATGGTGCTTGCAAGGTTTGCCGGGGTGACGATCTTCAGCGCGAAGACCAATACGATCAGAACCATGATGGCTGCGAAGATCCCGATGTAGCGTTTGCGTTCGCCGACAGGCAGTGGGTTTGCTATTAGTCCCGCGGTCTCCGGAAGATTTTTGCGACCCTTGGAGTAGATCAACAGGCCAATGGCCATACCTACGGCAGCGGCGCCGAAGCCCACATGGAAGCCGAACTGCTTGTGCAACAGGCCGGTCAGTAGCGGGCCGAGTAGACCGCCAACGTTCACGCCCATGTAGAACAGTGAGAAGCCCGCGTCAATGCGTGAGTCTTCCTTGGAGTACAGCGAACCGACCAAGGCCACTGCGTTGGCTTTCAGGCCACCGGAGCCGATGGCCACCAGGATCAGACCAATGGTGAGTCCAACGTAGCCCGGCAATAATGCCAGCGCGACGTGGCCGGCCATGATGCCGATCGCGGAGAAGAAGAGTACTCGTTCGGAACCGAAGAGTCGGTCCGAGAGCCAAGCGCCCAAAATGGTGGACAGGTATACGGCGCCGCCGTAGGCGCCGACCAGTGACAGTGCTAAGCCCTGATCCATCCCGAGGCCACCGGCGGTGACTTCGTAGTACATGTAATAGGCCAGTAGGGCCTGCATGCCGTAGAAGGAGAAACGCTCCCACATCTCGACACTAAAGAGGTTTGCGAGCGCGCGCGGGTGACCGAAGAAGGTTTTATCCGTGCCCGTGGTGCTCGAAGTAACAGTAGACATACGTTACATTTTTCGCGCTTTTAGGAGCAAGTGCCTACTTTAGCGATCTATTTCACATGTTTCATATACCGCTGGTATCGGCTAAATTCCCGGTTCACTTGCCCAATTGTTTGGCCAACGCCAAAAGCAGCCCCTCATCGGCACGTGGCGAAATGAGTTGCACGCTCATCGGCATCCCGGAGCTGGAATTGCTGATTGGAACGGTGATGGCGGCTACCGAAGAAACGTTCACCATCGAGGTGTAGGGGGTGTACTGACACTGTCGCATGTAATCGGTATCCGCATCCGAGTCAGTAAAGTAGCCGACCTCAGGTGGCGTCGAGGCCATTGCCGGAGTGAGGATCACGTCATGAGCGGACCATTGTCGCACAAAGTCTGCCGAAATTTGTTTGAGCCTAGCGGCCGCCTGCAGGCTGACCTCCATGCTGCGCGCTGCGGAGCGTTGCCGGAAATCCCTTGCCAAGTCACCGAGCAGCCCCTCGTCTTCGAGCTGAATATGGCGCAGCCCATTGCTCCACACCCGGAGAAAGGACTCGGGGTAGTCGCTGGCGTAGCGCAGATCCGCTGGCTCCACCCGGTGGCGCTCAGACAATAGCTGCTTGGCGCGCTCAAAAGCCTGCAGCGCAGCGGGCTGCAAGGAAATCGAATAGGCGCTTTCGAAAGGAGAATGCGTGCTGTAACCGATCCGCAACCCCTTGAGCCGCTCCGGATAGCTGCCACGCAGCAGTGGTAGGTAATGGTCGGAGCCGCGCATCGCGTCGAGCAACATCGCGGCGTCCAAGGAATCGTGGGCCAGCGGGCCGGAAACCGTCAATTTCGGCGCACCAAAGCTATCTAGGTAACCATCAACCACATCACTGGGGATCCGACCCAGGGAGGGCTTGAGTCCCACCAGGCCACAAGACGCGGCAGGTATGCGCACCGAACCGCCCCCATCGGATCCTGGCCCAACGGGAATCATCCCCGCGGCGATCGCCGCCGCCTGTCCACCCGAGGACCCCCCCGAGGTCAATCGTGGGTCAAGCGGGTTGCGCGACGGTGGGGCGACAAGGTTCTCTGAATAACTGCTCAAACCAAATTCCGGAACCTGCGTTTTGCCGGTAATCACCACACCTTCGGACCGTAAGCGTGCCACCAGCGGATGATCTGCTCGCGCCACATGATGCTTCATTGCCGCGGTCCCATAGGTGGTGGGCATGCCGGTGACCTCATTGAGGTCCTTGAATGCCGTGGGAAGACCATGTAAGCGCCCGATCTGCCCGCGCACCTGCCGCTCGTCTGCCGCAGCCGCGGCATCCATCGCATCGGGGGATACGTACACAAAGGCGCCCAGCGAGCTCAGCTCGTCGATGCGACGCAGATAGTGTTCGGTGACCTCGCGGCTAGAACGTTCTCCACTGGCCAGCTCATCACGCAATTTCAGGGCGCTTCTTGTCTTCATGTCGGCTTTCGAGGCGGGGAATGGATAGTCTTATAAGCAAACACCCAACCAGAGAGGAAAGCCAACCATGAGCAACTTTGAGACTGTTCAGGTCACCGACGTACCTAAGGACGCATTGATTCTTGACGTCCGTGAGGACTTCGAATGGGAAGCGGGCCGCGCGACCGGAGCCAAGCACATCGTGCTCGGTGAACTGCCTACCCGTGTCGAGGAACTGGACCCCGACGTTGATACCTACGTTATCTGCCGCACCGGTGGCCGTTCGGCACAGGCTGCCGCGTGGTTGACCGGCCTAGGCTATACCGCGTTTAATATCGCCGGTGGTTCCGATGCCTGGCTGGAAGCCAAGCTTCCGATGGATGCCGACAACGGTGCGGAACCTACCGTTCGATGAAATATGCCTATCTAGGCCCGGCGGGCACCTTCACCGAGGCGGCTTTGCTGCAGGTCCCCGGAGCCGGGGATTGTGAGCGGATTGCTGCCAGCAGCGTTAATAGCGCACTGGAGATGGTCCGCTTAGGACAGGCAGATGCCGCGATGGTCCCGATCGAAAACTCGGTAGAGGGCGGAGTCTCGGCCACATTGGATGCCATTGCTGCCGGGGAATCGTTACAGATTGTCGCCGAAGTGCTGGTCCCGATTAGTTTTGTGTTGGCGGTGCGCGAGGGAATTACTTCACTCGAACAGATCCGGGAGATTTCCACTCACGGACACGCTTGGGCACAGTGCCGGCATTGGGCGGAAACCAACATACCCGCTGCCAGCTTCACCCCGGCCTCATCCACTGCTTCCGGTGCGTTGGGTCTATTGGACCCAGAGACCCACCACGACGCCGCGATTTGCTCACCCTTGGTGGCGAAGGAGAAAAACCTCAAGGTGTTGGTGCGCGAGGTGGAAGATCACGCCGGGGCGGTAACTCGCTTTATCCTTGTCACCCGGCCCGGAGCCATTCCGGCGCCAAGCGGTGTGGATAAGTCAACGCTGATCCTGCCGTTGTCCGAGGACCGGCCCGGAGCGTTGATGGAATTTCTGGAGCAGTTCACCGCTCGTGCGGTGAACCTTTCACGGATTGAGTCACGCCCTACCGGCGCGGGGCTCGGGCACTACTTCTTCTCCGTAGACGTTGAAGGTCATATTGCTGAAGAACGTGTCTCCGCGGCGCTCGCCGGATTACACAGATTGTGCCCGGAACTGCGCTTCTTGGGATCTTACCCGGCGGCGCAGGGCACCCGCCCGTTCATCGATACGCACAATTCAGATAGTGCGTTTGTCGAATCCCGGGCGTGGGTGCAGTCGCTCAAATCGCGCCTCTAAGGGGTGCGAATACGCAACGCCGAAGGGCTGATGGTAACTTTCAGCTCGTTGACCTGACCTGTTGGGTCGCCGTCGATCTGTGTATTCATAGGTTCCGCGCAGCGCAATGAGACCTCGGTGGTTTGGTAGAAACTCATCACCGGGATCTTGTTGCGCGAGCGGAAGGCGGTCTTCAGCAAGATCCAGCCCCATCCGGCCGCCGAACGCGGAGAGAGCACTACGGCATCGAGAATTCCGTCGTCGATCTTGGCGTCCGGGACGAAGTCCACGCCCTGCAGCTTGCCGCAGTTGGCGAAAAGCACGGAGCGAACCTTGCGGGTCTGCCAGGCCTCGTCTTCGGAAAGCTTGAATTCGACCTTTTTGCGTTGTCCGGGAAGCTGGCGCAAGCCCGCTTCCGAATATGCCAACCAGCCCACCTTGGACTTCAACTCTTCGTCGGTATCGTCAAAGAGGTCTGCGTCGGTGCCGACCCCGGCGATCACCAGGAACGCATGATCCGTCTTGGTGCCATCGAGCAGGTTCAGCTTCATATGTCCCACATCAATGCGCCGCACCATGCCCCGCACGGCGACTAACGCGGCGGTGTGCAAGTCATCAAGCGGCACCTCAATATTGCGCGCCAGCAGGTTGCCGGTGCCTAAGGGAAGCAGTCCCAGGGTGCAATCGGTGCCTTCGAGCACTTCTCCGACGGCGCGAATCGTGCCGTCGCCACCGGCCGCGATAATTGTGTCGCATCCGGCATCGATCGCCTTTTGAGCAGCTTCTTGGCCCGCGTTATCGGGGGTGGTTTCAAAAACCAGTGGCTCTTCCAGCCCCGCTTCTGCGCAGACATGTTTGACCGCGTCACGTGCCTTGTCGGCACCTGACTTGGACGGATTAATGACTAGTCCGACCTTCTTAGACTCGGATTGCTCCTTGATCGAAGGCTCTTTGCTGATCGGTTTGCTCGTGTGCGAAAGCTTACGCACGGAGTACCCAGTAACGCCCGCAAGCACTGCCGCGGCGCCGGCTACAGAAATTAAGATCACGCGGTTTGTCTGCATAGTGCTCTCATCGTACTCAAGATTGCTACGCTTAAGATGTGATCGACCTGAAAATGCTCACCGATAATCCGGAAATGTACCGCGCCTCGCAACGCGCGCGCGGTGCCGACGAAGCGCTAATCGACCAGCTTATTGAGGCTGATTCGGCGCGTCGCGAGACCATAAGCACCTACGAGCGCCTGCGCGCGGAGCAGAATGCCTTCTCCAAGAAGGTTGGCGCCGCTAAGGGCGAGGAACGTGCAGCACTGCTGGCGGAGGTCAAGGAACTGGCGGCTTCCGTGAAGGCTGCCCAAGCAGCTTCCGACGAAGCGGCTGCTAAGTGCACCTCGTTGCAGCGCTCCATCCCGAACCTGATCGCCGATGGCATCCCGTCCGGCGGTGAAGACGACTTCGCCCTGGTGAAGACCGTCGGCACCCCGCGCGACTTTGCCGCCGAGGGTTTTGAACCGCTGGACCACCTGCAGATCGCCGAGAAACTCGACGCGATCGACATGGAACGCGGCGCAAAGGTCTCCGGTTCACGCTTTTACTTCCTCAAGGGCATCGGCGCCCGCCTGGAAATTGCGATGATGAACATGGCGCTGGATCTTGCGGTCGAGCGTGGCTTCATTCCGATGATCACCCCGACATTGGTCCGCCCAGAAACCATGCAGGGCACCGGCTTCGACGTCGAACACGACGACGAGATCTACAAGCTGGAGCGCGACGACCTGTACCTGGTCGGCACCTCCGAGGTGGCGCTGGCCGGCTACCATGCCAACGAGATCATGGACCTCACCGATGGTCCGATCCGCTATGCCGGGTGGTCCTCGTGCTATCGCCGCGAGGCCGGCTCCGCAGGTAAGGACACCCGGGGCATTATTCGCGTGCACCAGTTCAACAAGCTCGAAATGTTCATCTACACCACGGTCGAAGAAGCCGCAGGGGAACATGAACGCTTGCTGGCTATGGAAGAAGAAATGCTGGGACGCATGGAACTTCCTTACCGGGTCATCGACACAGCCGCAGGTGATCTCGGCATGAGTGCCGCACGCAAGTTCGACTGCGAGGCTTGGGTGCCAACGCAGGAAACCTTCCGCGAATTGACCTCGACCTCGAACTGCACGACCTTCCAGTCGCGCCGACTGAATATTCGCGAACGCGAAGTCGTTGACGGCAAGCCGGGCAAGACACGCGCGGTAGCTACCCTGAACGGAACGCTCGCTACGACTCGTTGGATCGTTGCGATTCTGGAAAACCACCAGAACCCGGACGGCACGGTCAACGTGCCCAAGGCGCTGCAGCCTTATCTTGGTGGACTTGAAATCATGAAGTAAAACGAACGTCGACCGGCCCCGCAAAGGCCGGTCGATTTTCATTTAACCACCCGTTCGCCTCCCGTTGTGCTGTGGCTCATCGTAATATTTACGTAGCAGTGGTTCACTGGAACTATGACAATTTTGACTAAGGCCGGCAACGATGACCGGCTAGAAGACGACAAGTTGATGATTTGCCTCGATGTTGACGGAACGATCGTCAATCATCAGGGACTGATGAGTGCACGTGTGCGTGAGGTTGCCCGCGCGGTAGTGAAGGCCGGGCACGAGGTAGTGATTTCTACCGGCAGGTCGCTCGGTGCGGCTGTGCCGCTGATGACCGAACTAGGTATCGACCACGGTTATGTGGTGGCAAGCAACGGCGGCGTGCTGGCACGAATGCGCGGCGACGATGTTGAGATTTTGCACCGTGAGGTTTTTGATCCATCGTTGGCCCTGGCTGCCTTGATGCGTCAGCTTCCTAACGCTAAATATGCCGTGGAAAATGAACGCGGAGAATTCCTTTCGAGCGACGTTTTCACCGATGCGAGTTTCGGAGCCGAATCCAAGGTCGTCGAATTCGACGAACTGTTGCGCAGCAAGGCGGTGCGCGTGGTGGTCTTTTCCACCGATGCGACTGCAGAAGACTTTGGCCAAGCGGTGCACGGTTTGGGGCTCTCCGGCGTTACTTACTCGGTGGGCTGGACCGCGTGGTTGGATATTGCTGCCGAGGGTATTACCAAGGCCAGCGGACTGGAGCGTCTGCGCACCGAATTAGAGATCGAATCGGCGCAGACCCTTGCCGTGGGTGATGGACGAAACGATATTGAGATGTTGCAGTGGGCCGGGCGTGGTGTCGCCATGGGCCAAGCTCCTGAAGAGGTCAAGATCGTTGCTGATGAGGTGACTGCTTCGGTAGATGAGGATGGTCTAGCGATCGTGCTGGAAGGACTCCTGCAGGACTGACTAGGGCCCAGGGCTGTTTGAATCCCGCTGGATACGTAGCCTGCGCTTCACGCGGCGTATCCACTGTGAATCACAGATCAGCTGCGGAAATGGTTTATGTGCATATCCCGTTGCCGGTGGTGCGGTGGAGCGATAGGTCATCGACGAACCGGGGTTCACACGCATAGTGTGAGGTCCTTTGAGCGCCACGATTTCAATCCAACCCGGACTTTCCTTGGCCTTATTGCATGATGAGCATCGTCCATCTGCATTGTCTACATCTGTGGGGCCGCCCAAATGATGCTGCAATACGTGGTCAATTTCCGTGATCTTGCCATCGCAAAATGGGGTGCGGCAATGCCGGTCGCGAATTTTTACGAAGCGGCGAAGCTTTTCCGGGAAGATGCGAGCCTTGGAGTCCATGGCGATTAATTCTTTATCACCGGGTGCCGTATAGAGCCGAATCAGATCGGGTAGTGTCTCTAGGCGCCCCAAATGGTCGTCGGCTTTACCAGCTTCCATTTGAGCGAAACTCAGCTCATTTGCGATAGGGGTTCCGGCTATGAGCTCCCGCGCGTACTGCGGGGGAACGTATCCGTAACCTTCCATATAAGCCGGTTCCCGGTCGCCGAGAAAGAGCGTCTTGTCGGTCATGATCAGGCCGACATGCAACTGTATCGGTAGTATTTCCGGACGACCTGCGAGTAGATAAGTGCAAAGAAGATCCGCTTTGATCTGGTCCCTTGTACGGGGATCTCCGCCTTGCTTCAAGCGGTAGGATTCCTGCTGCAAGTGCATCTGCAACGCTGTGCCGGAAACAACGGGCAGTCTGCCGTTGATGAGAACGCAGTCCTTCCCCCTTTTGAGGCGAACGTAGCGCTTGGAATCTTGCTGTTTCATTTTTAGGCATTGCTCATCGGAGGCGAAGTCCAAGGTGAAACGTTTTACAGTTTCGCCAATCTGCTTTGGCCCCTGAGATTCGAACATCTCCGGGTTGTCCCGGAAAAAAGCATCAAATTCGGCACGGCGTTCGGTTTTGACCTCTTGCAGCGGCGTGAGGATCGCCAACATCTGCTGCTCGGTGAATTCACCTTGTGCAAAGTGCTGTTGGAGGTAGGGGGTGTCTTCTGCCAAGATTCGACAGTTGACCAAGTAGTTTCGAAATCCGTTGGGTGCCTGCTGCCGGGCTAAAGCCACTGCGCTTGCTGCGCCGCGGGTGAGGTCGTTGCAAGAGGTTCCAAGATATTCATTCTCGCGCACGACTTCTTTTTCGGCCTGGTAGCTTTCCGCTGCTTGTTTGCTACGAAGGCGAGAGATTTCCTTTTCGTAGTCCGCAATTTTCTGGAAATGTTTTGCAGCCGCACGCTGCGCGTTGCTTTGAATTGGCTCGCGCCGCGTTGAAGCTGCCAGGTCATCTGCGACCTGGTAGAACTCTGCTTGGGGCGGGCGATGCCTTGGCGCCATTGCTTCGGACATACCTTTATTATACGCTTCTTGTTCGAAAATGTCTTCGAATAATTAGATCTTTAAAGCTGGTCGGCTAACTCCAGCAGTCGTGCGATTCCGCCGCGGGCGTCAATCTCATCGTGATATCCGGAGCGCACGATGGCGGCCGAGACCGCTTGCGGAGTGACATCCAGAACCTGCGCAATGGCCTTCTGCTGTCCGCGCACCCCGGGGGTCAGCAGATCCACCACGGCCCATTCGGCGTCGCTGCGCGTGCGTACGGACTGGCCAAGCAGGCGCAGCAAACCCTCTAGTTCCAGATCCAGGTCTGAATCCCCGCAGGACACGGAGATGGGTACCCGTTCTCCGCGGTGTGTGGCAGCCTCTAAGGCGCCCAGGGCGCGACGCTGCGCCTTCCCCTCGACCAGGTCGGCCTGTGCCGGCACGGGCTCGTAGAGGGTTCCTACGCCGAGCCCGATGTGGCAAAAGTTCAGTCTGGCGCAGCGCATGATGGCGTCGATGGCGTCGTGGGCATCGTGCGGGACACCGAGCAGCAACTGGCCGCTAAGTGCCATGAATGGCGCGTGGGTGTGCACCTGATCTAGCTGGTCCCACAAAAGTTCGGTGGCCGCCTGCACGTCGGTGACGGAGCGCGGCTTCGGGCTGAGCGCGAGGACAAACATGGTTTAAGTATTGCCCGAGCGCATAGATTTGTCGTGTAACTGGCGAAAGTGACGTGCCGTTAAAGCGCGCACCGTTAGGCTGGTAACTGAATCTTTGAAGGAGATGCGGTGGCGGGTGAGATCATTGCTGGGCGGTTCGAGCTGATTGAACACATCGCCCAGGGCGGTTCCGGGACGGTGTGGCTGGCCCGGGACCTGAAGCACGAGCGGATTTGCGCGGCCAAAGTAATGCGGCAGAGCTACAGTGGCGAGATCCTGCGTTTTGTGCGCGAGCAAGGTGTGAAATTTGATCACCCTCACTTGCTTACTCCCTACGGGTGGGCGGCCGTTGACGAGCGGGTCCTGATTGCGACCGAGCTGATGCGTGGCGGAAACCTGCATACCGCAATGCAAGATTACGGTGCGTTTACCCAAGAGCTGGTGGCCGAAATCCTGGTGCAGTTATTGGACGGACTGGCGCACGTACACGCAGCAGGATGGGTCCACCGCGATGTGAAACCTGCCAATGTTTTGCTCGAATCCACCAGCGAGGGTGTACCGGTGGTACGCCTAGCAGACTTCGGGATTGCGGCGCATCGTGACGAGCCGCGGTTAACCGAACACGGAGCTGTAGTTGGCACTCAGGGGTTTATCGCTCCCGAGCTGCGCGGTGGCAGCGAACCCGAACCGGCCGGTGATCTCTATGCGCTCGGGGTGCTTGCGGTGCAACTGCTGGAACCGAGCCTGCGCGGCGATGCGCTGAGCACGTACTGCGATCGTGCCCGATTTTCGGTCGATGCGCAGCTTAGCTCGGTATTAGGCGGGCTGCTAGCCCGAGATCCGGCCAAACGGCTGGCAACCGCCCGCGACGCTTCGAGCATGCTCGCGGTTCTGCGCAACCCGAGTGGATACCAGGTGGCATCCGGTGAGCCCTTTGAAGTCTTTGACCATTTTGAGTCCTATGGGCTTCCGGAAGGCAAACCGAGCCCCCAGCAGCAACCGGCAGGCCAGCCTGTCAGTGTGCCTGAGCCGGTGCGCGGCAAACCTGCCCGAAGCGCGGCACGGTTAGGGCTGCTTGTGCCGTGGATTGCGGTGCTGCTGGCGTTGGCGCTCGGCGGACTGTCGTTGTGGCTGGTATTCGGCGGTCAATCGGAAGCCGATTCGGTGAGTCCAGGCCCAACGGTGGTTTCCGAATCGCCGGTGCCAAGCAGCGACCCGGTTAAAACCAGTGCCGCGCCAAGTTCGTCCATGCAATCTAAGACGCCGGAACAACGTGGCACCGAGCCAAGCAAGGAATCCACGTCGCAATCGGTGGTCTCCATTCATTCAAATGTGAGCACCGGAGATAACTGCAACGCGATCGAGTTGGGGCTCAATGTCAGCGGCGCCGACGGCCACAGGCTAAGCTGCGAGGTCGACGGCGCCGAATATCGGTGGGTCGCCCAGGACTAGGCGCGCTTGCGGTGGCGTAAGAACCAGATCCCGGCGAAGGCTGCGATCGCTACCGCGACTCCGCCGAGCAATGCACCAAGCTGGGCGCTGTTTGGGAGCCAGCTACTTGAAGCAGAAGCTGCCTGTTCGGTAATTTCTGCTGCCGGTTCCCAGGTTTTCTCGTCGCTGGTTTCACCAGTGACATCGATGGCCAGCTCGTAGTTCAGCGGGTTCAAGCCTCGTGGATCATTAGCAGTACCGGCGACGGTGATGTAATAATCGCCGGCGAAGGCAAGCTCGTGGTTCGTGGCTCCAGCCTGCAGGTCGCGAGAGACCGTCGTGACGGTGCTCCGCGAGATCGAGGCGCCGGCATCCTCACGGTTCAGCGAGGTTTCCGCACCGCTGGTCATCAAATTGCTTTCCAGCAGCGGGTTGTAGGTGCCGGTATGCACTTTTTCGGCGCTGGCGTTGGGGGAGTCGGTGACACTCAAACGGTAATTGAGTCGTTGTCCCTGCGTCAGATGCACCTTGTAGTACTTCACCTCGAAGGGAAGTACCGAGTCGGAATACACGGATCCCGAAGCTACGGCGGCGGCGTTACTAAATCCGCTGCCTCCGGCAACCGGGGTGGCGGGAGCGTCGAGAGCCACGGAGGCCGGCGGAAGCGTCTCGGGGGTGATTCCGCTCAGCGTCGTGGGATCCACCGCCGGCTGGACGATGACACGAATTTCTACCGGCAGCTGGGTGTCGGCCTGCCAAGCTCCATCACGCTGCAGCGCGAGGAAGAGTTCACCGTTGCGCTGATCCAGACAGCGGGCGAACCCCGTAGAATTCTTGGCATCGGAGTCCAAGGTGATCAGCGGCAAACGCTCAAAACTAGCGCGACTGGTGTTGTCGCTATCGCCAATGCAACGTTCCCCATCGGCCCGGCGCAGTTCACCGCTCAGCTTGATGTTCTCTCGGCTGGTGTTCTGCAGCAGCGGGTTCACGATCAACTGTGCGCTGACGAAGAGGCGCTCTCCGTCTTGAATTTCCGGGAGTTTGTACAGCAGTGCAGTGTCATCTCCGGTGACGCCAAGCAGATCCTGCGCGGCTCCGGCTTTGAGCTCCGGGGCGGAGCCCTGATCTGCGGCTCCGGTGATTTGTGTGCCAACCGGTTCGTGGGTCAGAATTTTAGCTTCGCTAGCCATTGCCGGGGTTGCCAAGGTGAGGCATAAACCGGCGGCGAGCAGGGTCGGGAGGATTTTCATTACCGGTCTCCTGGCAGGGTTGGATCGGCGTCAGTGCGCTGTTCTACCATGGCGGTTGAGCGGTGGCGGAAGAGGAAGGTTCCGGCTCCCAGCAGCGCCGCGGTGATCAGCAGGCCGGCGGTGAACCAAGGCCACAGTGAGCCGCTCGTCACGCTGGTTTGCTCGATGGATTTCTGGCCCGATTGCTGCGTTGGCGGCTGGTTTTCCTCTGCGCCCTCGGCGGTAGGCCCAGGTTTTGGGCTGCTTTCGGACGTGGGCGCCGTGGACGGTTCATCGCCCGGTTCACTGGAGCTCTGTGTCGCCTCGAAGATTGGGGCCGCACCGGCGAATTCCTTTTCGGTGCCAGTTACCTCAACGGCCAGTTCGTAGTCGAAGGGGACGCCGTTGCTTTTGCTGCTCCAGGTATCGGCATAAACCACTACATAGTACTCGCCACCCAGGTAGTTGTCCTTGCCGATGTGGTTGTCGAAATTGGACTGATCAACAGGGGTGTCCATGGACTGGGTGGAAACCTCTCCGGGCTTGTAGCCGTTGACCTTTGACTCGCCGATCAGGTCAACATTCTTACGTACAGGGGAGTACACCATGGCACCAATCGCCTGAACACCGGAATCTTGGTTATTGCCACCGGTGGCGCGTATGTTCAGTTTTTGTCCGTTGCCTACGTGGATCTTGTAGTAGCGTGCTTCACTGCTCATGATCGAGTCTGCGTAGATCTTTGCGGAGTCCACCGGCAGCGCATCATTAAAGCTGGAACCGCCGAGTACCGGTTCGGCGTTTCCTGTCAGCGTGACCGACTGCGGCTTGTCTTTGGTACTGGCCGGCGCGCCGAGCAGTGTGGGATCAACCGCAGGTTCCAGCACATAGCGAAGTTCTACTGCCATCGGGTCGTCTTTGAACATTGCACCGTCGCGGGTGACCTTTGCGTAGAGCTCTCCGGAACCGTCGGCAAAACAACCGTGCGTGGTGTCCTGAAGGTACTCTGGGCTTCGCGTATAACCGGTCAAGGGGCGTCCGAGCTGGTTGGTATTGGTGATCTGGCTCTGCCCCGTGGAGCAGTTGGCACCTTGACCGTTGACCAGTTCGACGGAGACGCGGGTGGGGTCGCTTTTTTCGGACTTTTTCTGTTGTGCGGGAATCATAGTCGCAGAGAAGTGCGCATATTCTCCGGGCTTCAGCGGTCCAACCTTGTAGTACTTGGTGGTGCCGTCCTTTGAGGTCCACGTCTTCGTCTCACCCTTTTCCAGGCTGTCCAGGTATTGGCCTGGAACCATCAGCGGAGCTTGGTGCAGTTGCGCGCCACCTTCGATGGGGGTGCCGGTGGCGGTGTATCCCTGGAAAGCGCGCAAGGTGCGGCTGGTTAGTTCTTCCTGCAACGCGTCGGAATCATCGGCGGTGACATAGGTGCCGCCGGTAGCCTTCGCGATGCATTCGAGCTGCGAGCGAGCCGTGTTGTTGACCTTAAACCCGATGGTATGCACGGTCAGGTCGATGCCCTGGCCGGCAAGGTCTTTGGCTGCCTCGCAGGCCGGTGGTTCATCGCAGTTTTCCTCGCCGTCGGAGACCAGGATAATCGACTTTTCGGTCTTGATGTCCTTCATCTCGTTAGCCGCATAGAGCAGTGAGGCGCCGATCGGAGTTTCCCCGACCGCCTTGAGCTCATCGAGCTTGGCGGTCAGCTCGGACTTGTTCACCTTGCCCGGCTTCTGCACGGTAATGATGTCATCGCACTTCTTCGCGGTCTTTGAGCCGTACACCACCAAGCCCATGGTCGCGTCATCCGGAGAATTGTTGATCAGGTGTTTGGTTGCGGACTTTGCGGCATCGATGCGAGTGGTGCCCTTCGCGTCGGCGTCTTTTTCCAGCATTGAGCTGGAGTAGTCCATAACAACGATGACCGGTTGGGTCGTGGTTTGCTCGTCTGCGTGAACAGCGGCCAGCGGGGTGGCGACCAGCAACGCTGCGCTGAAGAACGCGAGCAGTAGGCGGCGAGGCATCAGAAGATCCTTCCAAAGTGGATGTTTGCAATTGCAAATATAGCTCAATTGTTTGCAATTGCAAACACTCATGCAAAAATTGAAGTTATGAACAGTACTATCGAACAGCAACGCGCCCTCTATGGCGTGTCTTTGGCGCAACGTTTCGGCGAAGTAATGGAAAAATATGCCTTATCCCAGCGTTCGCTAGCCCAAGTTCTTGGAATATCCGCTCCCATGCTTTCTCAACTTACTAGCGCAAAGCGGATCAAGATTGGCAACCCGGCGGTTCTTGGGCGACTGATCATGCTCGAATCGCGCGCCGGAGAAGGCGACTTGAGTGCGGTGCTGGCGCAGGTTGAGCTGCTTGATTCGGCCACCGCGACGCAGAGCACCGCGAACGCACCCGAAGGCCTGGCAGCCTTGGATTATCTGCGTTCGGTCGGTAGCCAAAGTGTGTTGGCAGAACTTGCCGAGCTGGCCAGATTGCGCAATGAAATCAGACTCTCAGATTTTCTCGCACAGGCCGCTGGCAAATAACGCCCGTAGTCCGATAGTGAGTCTTATCCGCTGAAAGGGAAGTGCTATGGACGCCGCACTGGGATAGATTCGTGAAACCTATTGCGGCTCTTCAGAATTGAGAG